>CAZLEW010000079.1:0-4130 GCA_964558635.1 uncultured Candidatus Peribacteria bacterium | reverse complement strand
ATACCGGTCATACCAAGAGGGTTTTTAATGCCGCGCTGTTCATCAACAGAGTAGGCCTTTGGCTCGATATGAAGAATGCGACGATTCGGTGGAATGCTCACGGCCTGCGCAGCCTCGAGCACGCGACCAATATCATCCATCGTAATCTCGGAGCCAGAAATAGCGATGACACCGCGACTATCGAATGACTCGATGTGCGATCCGCTAAGCGACACAAAGACATGGTTCACCGGGACACCCGCCATGCGCTCTGCATCCTCGAGGGAAGAAATAATATTATGGATAAGTTCTTCAACGTCGATCACCTGACCTTTGCGAATACCAAGTGACTGCGACAGACCAACACCAATCACATTCAACATCGTGTGGTCACCAGACTGATCTGCAATCGCAACAACCGTACGAATTTTGGAGCTTCCGATATCCAGGCTAGCGAGGACGCGTTCTTTGGGCATAAGGTGGAGGGATGTGCGCGTCCCAAACGGACATGCGCTGTTACGGATGAGAAGTGTAGAGATCGCTGGTAGAAGCCCGCAAGTATGCATCGACTCTTTTTTGTACTCATACCATCATTCATCGATCAAAAAATATACTCATTTTTTATCGCAACAGAAAGGGCTGAACACCAAAAATTATTCATACAAATATCGTATGATATTTCAATGAGTAGTAAATGTGATCAAAAAAGTTGCGGCTGCGAATGCTGAGCAGGTGCAGTGTCGAACACGGATGCCACGAGTGCAGCGACATCACCACCCGTGATACCCGCACCGTACGGTGTCTGTAAAAATTCTAGCAGTCGCCGTTTGAGCATGGTGAATTCCATACGCTCGAAGAACCCGATCACTGACTGAGCATCAATGTCTTGTAGTGTCGTTTCCGCGTAGGACGGGGAAAGCTCCATATCGCAGACGAGGAGTGCCATATGCTGACAGAAAAACGCTGCTTCACGATCGTGCTCAAGCTTTGCACGCACTGTCGGACGAATAGCAGCAAGATTCTCATACACCCCCTCGAGCGTGTCATACTTCTGTAGTAATTCTGATGCTGTCTTTGGACCAATACCTTTTACACCCGGGAGATTATCGGAGCTATCGCCCACGAGCCCTTTATACGCAGGGACCTGATCGGGGCGAATGCCATATTTTGCAAAAATTTCGGCTGGGCCCAAATACTCGGCCTTCATGTAACCACTATGCGGAATGGCAATACGTACCGTATCGGACGCAAGCTGAAACGCATCGCGATCACCCGTCACGATCGTGACTCGATCGCCCTGAGCTGTCGCCTGCGCGGCATACGCACAGAGGAGATCATCTGCCTCATACTGCTTGTTTTTTGCATGAGGAAGTTTCCAGATGTCGACCAATTCGAGAATCCGCGGAATCTGCACGTAGAAGTCGTCCGGTGTTTCTGCCCGACCTTCCTTATACGTCGCATTCTCTTGATGGCGAAAGGTCTCTTCGCCGGCATCGAAGCACACCACCAACCGATCAGGCTGCTCTTGCTTCATAATAGAGAGGAGCATCGAGGCCATGCCAAAAACGGCATTCACCTGCTCCCCTGCCTTCGTCGTGAGTGTTCGAGGAATGGCCCAATATGCCCGATACATTAAGTGGTGCCCATCGATCAATACGAGGTGTTCCATAGGGGAATCCTACCCATAATGTGGCCCCACGGCGAGCCATGAAAAAGAAGAATACTATCAGGCATTGTTCTTCCTTTTTCTCAAGCACTGCTCACTGGAGCAAATTGGAAATTTCCGCTATAATGAGACGAAACATCCACATACACACCTTATGTCTCCTGCAACCAAAACGCCGACGATCCTCGATCAGAAAGCGGCTGCAAAAGCAGTATTGCAACAGGAGCTCGGTTGGGAAAAGCAGCCTCGGCGCGCCATGGTCTGCCTTGCTACGGGTATGAGTGACGCCCTCGGTGGCGCTCTTCTAGAAGAGGTGATGGCGGGACTTCTTACGCTTCCTCTTCAAATCGTCGTCGTCGGGAAAGGCTCAAGCGAATACGGGAAGTATTTCTCGAAACTTGCGGCCGACAAACCTCGGAAAATCGGCATCGTGGCAAACGACGCATCATCGATCGAGAACGCCCTCCGTGCCTCGGACATGGCACTCTTCTGCGCTCCTGCGAATGAGGATGACCTACGCTCGTGCCTCGCACAGGGCGCGATCCCCCTTTCGCCATCGTCGAGTATCCTCATGAACTACGATCCAAACCAAGAAGCGGGCAATGCATTCACCTTCGACCAGCTCACACATTGGCATTGCTTCGCTGCGGCCGTTCGCGCGATGGAAACGTATCGCTTCCCCTACGATTGGAAAACACTGCAGAAGAATGCAGTGGCCATGAGCGATGCAGAACGCGAAGAAGACGAGTCATAATGGCGCGACATCGGTATACTCATCCTATGCTTCTCTCGTTTTCAGCATCTGTCATCACTGGTTCTGGCAGGGGTCGCACAATCGGCACACCGACTATTAATTTGGACCCCGCTGCCCTTCGCACAATCGGGCGCGATGGAATTTACGCCGTCTGGGCAAGGCTCAACGACGTCCGCATGCCTGCAGTGATGCACGCGGGACCTCGGCCCGTGTTTCACGACACCCCCTCGGTCGAAATCCACCTCCTCTGCCCCGTACCAGGAACGATACCACCGACCGTTGAGGTTGAAATCGTCCGCTTTATCCGAGCAATTCGAGACTTCGCTTCTGTCGCTGAATTACAGGCCGAGATAGGGCGCGACATCAGTGCAACCCGTGCTACGCTAGGCTTCGATGCTGCATAAGATTAAAAAGGCCATTCCTGAAACACATCCGCTGCGGCTGCTTTTTCACCGCACGACGGCCCTCGTCGCGGCGGCACGCTACGGATTCCCCGCTCGGAAACTCTTCGTGATCGGCGTCACCGGCACAGACGGCAAAACGACGACCGTGGGGATGCTTGCACATATTCTGCAGAAGTCCGGACGCGAGACCGCCGCACTTTCAACGGCATTCTACCAAATGGGTGCGGACGTCCGTTGGAACACGACGCAGAAGACCTCGCCAGGACGGTTCGCCATCCAGAAGTTCCTGCGCAACGCCGTGAAGAGGGGCTGCACCCACGCGATCATCGAATGTTCGTCGCACGGTCTGCTGCAAGGCCGCACATGGTTCACATGGCCGCGCGTAGCCGCTATCACGAACCTGAGCGAAGAGCACTTAGACTACCACGGCACGATGAAGGAGTACCTTAAGGCCAAGAAAATTCTCTTTATGATGCTCAAGGGCAAAGGCACAAAAGTCCTCAACGGCGACGACCGTTCGTACAAAGACCTCATCGACGTCCAGAGCTTCCGCACCGTTGTGACGAGCGCATCGCCCAAGCACGGAGCGATTGTGGTAGGCACGGCAACATTATTATGGTTAGAAGGAGAAGAAAAAGAAGCAGAGAGCAGAGAGCAGAAAGCAGAAAGCAGGACGATGGTGCATGTGGAGAGTGGTCATAAAGAACAGGAACGCCACCCCTTGCTACTCCAGATCCCTGGCGAATTTAATCGCATGAATGCACTAACAGCTGTGGGCTGCAGCATCGGATGCGGTATTCCCCCTGGCGATGCACTGGCATCGATCGCTACATTCCCAGGCATTCCTGGCCGCATGGAAGCCATCAACGAAGGACAACCGTTCAAGGTCTACGTCGATTTCACCGTGACCCCAAAAGCCTACGAAAGCACACTCTCGGCACTGAAGGCAGAATGCACGGGACGCCTCATCGTACTCGCGGGTAGCTGCGGCGATCGCATGAAGGAGAAGCGGCCACTCGTCGGGAAGATCGTGAGTCATTACGCCGATATCGCAATCATCGCGAACGAGGATCCCTACACAGAAGACCCGCGCGCAATTATCGACGACGTCTGGAACGGCATGGACCATAGTACGACGCAGGGTCACCGCATCTTCGATCGTCGTGAGGCGATAGAATATGCGCTGAAGGAAGCGAAGCCCGGCGATACGGTCGTCTTCTGCGGTAAGGGTAGCGACACGACGATGTGGGTGGCGACGGGCCAAGTGCCATGGAACGAACGCCAAGTGGTGAGAGAAATCCTTCAATCCCGAACATCGTAAGGGCGT
>CAZLEW010000078.1:0-4278 GCA_964558635.1 uncultured Candidatus Peribacteria bacterium | reverse complement strand
GCTGCCTGAGTGATCGAGCGGGGACCGCGCCAAAGGAACAGAGATCGACATATTTCTCTCCGTTGATATCGATGGGTGAAAAAATAATGGGTAACGCTGATGTGGCTGCAAGCGCATCGAGGAGGGGAGTTTCATCTGGCAGGATCACAGGTTCGATCGAATTAAGAACATTACCGATGAACCCCGATGCGAGTGCCCTTGACCAGAGTATCGGTTTTTTGACGCGACCCGCGACGCAGACAAACGGGATGAGCGTATCACCGATGCAGCGATTACCAAGAAGGTGACCTACGTGCTCGCCCAGTTTCTGGCGGAGGAGCCCACCGTGCAGGCCGCCTCGAAACGGCGTTCGTGAGAGCGATACGAGGGAGAAACGCGACAGTGATTCTGCAAGCTTGCAAATAGTCGCCGCATCGTGCCCCACGGCATACAGCGCAGCGATAATTGCCCCCATACTGCTCCCTGCGATCACATCAGGGCGCACACCATGTTTCTCGAAGACAGAAAGCACACCCGCGTTTGCGAGGCCGTAGGCTGCTCCTCCAGAGAGGACAAGACCGAAGGAGGTCTGATTCATGATGGGATGAGTGTATATTATTTGTGGAGCCGACGACCGGAATCGAACCGGTGACCCTAGGTTTACGATACCTATGCTCTACCAGCTGAGCTACGTCGGCTTATATACTGGCTCTATTACAGGCTGACCCAGCTGCCTGCCCCGCCGGAGCCCCAAAGGGCGAAGGGGGGAGCTACGTCGGCGTGCCGTTCTCTTCGTCCGAAGAACGCGGAACGGGGCCTATTGTGTGGTCTCGGCGATGATTCGGCAAGGGTATTCTGCATTAAATATTCTAGAGCGTTGTACGTTGATAGACTTGATCTCTTCAACGAGAACGCGAGCGGAGTGCTGTACGCATATTCAAATGTCCGAGGCTGCTCTACAATGCGACGCAAACGATGCGATCACGATTTTCTTCCTTTTGGCTTCAGCCTCGGATGCATCTGCTGCAAGATGTTACTCTTCTGAGTGCGGCCATTGCGGCCATCTTCTGGATCTGCACATTCAAGATCATGGACCGCGATTTCTGGTGGCACATTACCGCCGGAAACGTACTTCTTTCATCGGGGTGGATTGCGCTCGATCCTTTCGCGTACACCCGCGACGGTCTGCCGTACCTCGCGACGCATGAGTGGCTCGCGCAGATTTTTCTATCAGTGTTCTATCAAACGTTCGGTTCGACGGGGATCATTCTTTTCCGTGGTGTTGTTGCGTCGTTGTCGGTGGGGCTCTTATTGCTTTTGGCGCCACGCAGACTTTTTCCGAACGTTCTTCTCGCGGTGTGGGCGGTGGTCATTGCGAAGGGAAGTTTCTTGGAGCGTCCGCAACTTTTCACGTTCATGATTTTTGCGGCGTTTTTATTGCTCGCCTTCCGTTGGCTCGATGCAGAAACAGTGCAACGTCGTCGGTGGATGTGCGCAGCATTGATCCTCTTAGAACTTCTGTGGGTGAACGTGCATGGCGGGGCTGCGCTCGTGGGATGTGCCATCGTGGTGTTTCTCCTGTTTCAGACAGTGTTTTCTTGGTGGAGATGGCGACAGCGAGAGGACAGGCAAGACGTCTTGTTGCTCTGCGGCACACTGGTCGTGATGACTGTCGTGATCGTTGCTCCGCCAAACGGATTGAGCACGATCGAATATCTCTGGAACCTGCTGAATGATCAGACCATCGTGTACATCGCCGAGTGGAAACCGAGGAGCTGGTCACTTTACATCGCTGAGCTCTGGCCGTTTTGGCTAGCTGCGTTGGGATCGCTGATAGTGGGAAGGCGACACGGGGTATTTAATGTCCTCCTGTTGATGATGACTGCGTATTTGTCGCGGCAGGCATTTCGTCATGAAATTCTGTTCATATTCGCTGCGCTTGCAACGTGCTTTTACCAATGGGAACATAGCCTGGCTGCAGAGAAGTGTTACACGTGGATGACGAAGAGACGGGTCGGCGTTGCTGTGCTCACGATCGTGTTGCTCATGGTTTTGAGTCGCACTGCGTATGGGCGTTCCTTGAATTTTGAACAGCAGGATAACCTCTTTGGGTTTGGGCAGTTTGATCTCGCGCGTGGGGCATACGATTTTTTGGAACGTGAAAAGATCGAAGGCAATATGTTCAATACGTACGGTATCGGTGGTTACTTGATCCATCGTGGGTATCCCGATCGAAAAGTGTTTATCGATGGACGCAACGTGGATTATGGCATGGATTTTATGACCCGCACGTACGCAGCCGGTGTGAATGAACAGCACTGGAAGAGTTTGACGGAACGGTATGGTGTGACGTATGCGATTGTGGATTACGACGCCATCAGAGAGAACGATCGTCTGCCGTATAGTGCGCATCTTGATCTGAATCCTGATTGGCCGTTGGTGTACCTCGACGATTGGGTTGCGGTGTACCTGAAGAAGACCCCTGCAAACCAGCCGATCATTGATCGCTTCCGCTATACACTGATTACAGCAACGGATCTGCAATTTCGAAGCGACTTTGCGCACATTCCAGCGTCTGACCGGGATAATTTTGTGCGTGAGCTGACGCGCGTACGGCAGGACAACCCAGACGGTGTGAAAGCGACGTTAGCACTGGCGAAACTTGCTCTACGAGAAGGGCGTACTGACGATGCGACATTGCTCGCAACGGAGGCTATGCGTGTCCGCCCGTTTGCTCCTGAGCCGTATGCACTCCTTGGTGCGGCAGAGGTTTCAAAGCAGCAATGGAATGACGCGGCAGAGTCGTACGACATGCTCTTGCAGTTGGCTGGTAAAAATTATCCTGATCTGAACTATGGGTACATCGCCGATATTTTCGAGAAAGCGAATCGTCCGTGGAAAGCATGGTTCGTGCGTCCACGGTCGTATGTTCCGCTCACGCTTCCATCGTCGATGACAGGTACAGTGACGTCGGAGTCCGCATTAGCACTACCTAATCCTTTGTCCGATGCGCAGGATTTTAATGATCAAGGGATTGATCAGGCCGAGCGTGGTGATTGGCCTGAAGCGGAACAATCGTTTCGTACGGCGCTGATGTTAAGCCCTAGCTTTGCAGAAGCATGGAACAATCTCTGTGCACTGCTCGTGAGCCAGAAGCGGACAGATGACGCCATCGATGCATGTACACGTGCGATCGATCGTGCACCCGATTTAGCAGATGCGCACTTCAATCTTGCGCTGGCGTATTATCATCAGGGTTCGTTGAAAGCATCTGAACGCGAAGCGTTGGAAGCAAAAAGGTTAGGTCGCACGGAAGAGAGTAATGCCCTCCTTCGGTTACTTGGCAACAAGGAAATGCCGTGATCTTCATTTGAAGCCAGAATATTTGTACACTGCGAATATTCCTTCAGTGCTCTTATCACGGGCCTCTCTTCTGTACTTCTCTGCACTCTGTGTAGGGATCATTTTTTTGTTTTGTTTTGTGGTCCCAGTACAGGCGCTCGATAGTTTTCAACCCGCGACGTATGTCCTCGGGCAGGATAACGGATTCACAGGAACGCCTTCCCCCATCTTTGTGAAGGGGACAATCAATAATGCAGCGCATAAACTCGGTTTCAATACACCGACGATTGGTCTCGCACTCGACCCCACCGATCACCGACTCTTCGTCTCCGATAATGCGAATAACCGCGTCTTGGTGTATGATCTCGACGTTAGTAATGCCCTCATCGATCGCGTCCCCGATAATGTTCTCGGGCAACCGACATTTTGGCAGAATGCTGCAGCAACGACGCAAGCAGGGTTAAATGCTCCCTATGGCATTGCGTTCGATGATACAGAGAACCGTCTCTTCGTAACGCAATGGCTGACCACCACAGTGTCGCGCGTGACTGTTTTTGATGTGACAACGATTACAGATGGTGAGAATGCCATCAATGTGCTTGGGCAGTCGAGTTTTACAGTAGGAACGCCCGCCACCACGCAGAGTGGTTTGAACATCCCGATTGATGTGGCCTACGACAGTGCGAATCAGCGACTGTTCATCTCGCAGGCGACGGGCAACCGCGTCACGGTCTATAATCTCGCTGATGGCCTTAGTGATGGTGAGGCCGCCATCAGCGTCCTCGGTCAGACCAACTTCACGAATACTGCTGCCGCAACCACGCAAGCAGGTATGAATATTCCGTATGGCTTAGCGTACGACAGTGCCAACCAACGACTGTTTGTCGCGCAGGGAGTAGGCAACCGCGTAACGACGTATGATGTGACGGCGATCACCGATGGTGAAAATGCCGTGAA
>CAZLEW010000077.1:0-4366 GCA_964558635.1 uncultured Candidatus Peribacteria bacterium | reverse complement strand
CTTCCACGATAATCGTCTTCATACCAGCATCATCCATACGATGCAGTTCGGTATACAAGATTGCCCCGTATGCGACTGGGTCAGCGGGCATCTGCACAAGCGTCGCCTTCGCATTGAGCACTGCGCCACCAATGAGGAATGCCCCCACGGGAGCTTCACCCCCCTCGATTGCCTGCGCGAGGCCGACGGATGGTACGAGCTTCAAACGTGCCTGCGGCGCGTAGTGACGGTGAGACATTCCCGGTGACGCATGAGGAACATCATCATCAACACTCCCCTGTTCTGATTTTACACGGCCGATGATGCGCTCGAGAGCTGCAACCGTGATAGGACCAGGACGCAGCACGCGCGGGGGCACGACGGTACAGTCAACGACGGTCGACTCGAGGCCATGCTCGGTAGTACCAGCATCAAGAATGAGATCAATTCGATCGCCGAGACTTTTCAGCACATGTCCGGCACGCGTCGGCGAAATAGCCTGTGACCGATTGGCACTTGGCGCCGCAAGCGGCATCCCGGCGGCATCGATCACCGCACGCATCACCGGATGCGAGGGAATGCGTAGTGCAACATTCGGAAGTCCTGCAGTCGCGGCATCAGGAATAATCGGGTTCTTTTGAACGATAATTGTAAGAGGACCTGGCCAAAATGCCTCTGCAAGTTTCTGCGCGGTGGCGGGCCACAGCAACGCAAGCTCCTTGGCGGCATCGATCGATGTCACGTGCACAATCAACGGATTGGTCGATGGACGACCTTTTGCTTCATAGATCTTCGCGATCGCTGCGGCATTCAACGCATTTGCCGCTAGGCCATACACCGTCTCCGTCGGCAGCGCGATGATACCGCCTGCTCGAAGTACCGCCGCCGCCGTAGCAATGTGACGTGCGTCTTGGTCGGGATCGCCGGAAATGCAGAGGATCTCAGCCATGTCAGAGGCATCATAGCGCTCCTTCGACAACTGCGTGGGAACAATCTACGATGATCCCATGCGTCCGACGTTACTCTGCCTCCATGGCTGGGGGGGATCAAAGGCATCATTCGACCCCCTGCGCGAGGCACTTGCCGACGTGGACCTTGAAATTCTGACACCGGATCTCCCCGGCTTTGGCAGAGAGAAGGACCCCGCAAAGCCATGGACGATTGATCACTATGCAGGATGGGTGACGGGATGGCTGACGACCGAACGAAAAAGTGACGGCCCGCTCTGGATCCTCGGCCATTCGCACGGCGGTCGTACCGCCATTGTTCTTGCATCAAAGAACGTCCTCCCGATCGACCATCTCTTCCTCTGCGCACCCTCCATCAACCGAAAACGTCGCTACGTGTTGCGTCGCACGATCGGCGTGACACTCGCAAAATCAGGAAAGTTCTTCCTCTCACTCCCCGGACTCTCCCTCCTGGCACCTCTTGCCAGACGTACGCTCTATCGCATGCTTCGTGTCCATGACTACGAACGAGCCAGCCCACTCATGCAGCAAACCCTCCTCCTCGTCACGAAGCAGGATCTCTCTCCTCTCCTCCCTGAGATCCATATACCTATCGATCTTTTCTGGGGAGAAGACGATCGCCAAACACCCGTCAGCGACGCTTCCTACATGCAGAAACTGCTACCACACTGCAATCGACACATCTACCCTGGCACGCGTCACGCCGTGCATACAACGAACGCGCACGAAATCGCCGCCGTTATACGGCAACGATTCGAGACACTTCGTGAAACGTGTACGACTTAGAACTTCGGAAGAATCAGAAACATGTACACGAAGTACATGGAAGCCAACACGAAGCCCGCGGCGAACTGCTGGAAGTGTGTATGGGTGTGAGTGTGTTTCATGCGATTATTATAGCACAACTAGTAAATATGTACAAGATCCAGCACCCATCATAAAACCGGGTATACTCTCAGAGTGACTCTAGAACTCACCCTCTTCCTTGGCGTCTTCATTGGATCACTGTCGCCACTCTTCACGTTTGCGCGGCTCTTTCAGATGAAAGAATGGCGGATCGATCGACTCCTTGAACATCTACGTCGTGAAGGATTCTTCGTATCACTCATTGGTCTCACAACTGGCGTCATCGTAGGCGCATACACACTCATACTCATCGCAGGCCTCTCTTTCATCTTCACTGCTGGAGGCAGTGGTCCTTCCTTTGTCTTCTATCGTACATTCATCGGAGCCATTCAATGGTGGATCACTGCATATGTCATTGTAACAATCGCAAAAATCCTCCTCAGACGCCAACAATTCCCCCGGTGGACGATCAAGGCACTGCTCATCGTTTCCACAACAATGATCCTCACTATTCTTGCGACATTCTGGTTTCACTTCTTCTTCATTCCATTTATCCCTGCTCTCCAACCAGTATTCCTTCTTACTTCATGGCTCATCTGGAAACCTGTAGATCAATTCATGAAACGCCGTTTGCTTACGCGTGCAGCAACACACCGTGCCACACTCCAGAACGCCACGGTCATTGGCATCGTCGGGAGCGTCGGCAAGTCAACGACGAAGGAACTGCTCAAGTGCGTGCTTGCAGACCTGTCACCTTTCACCACGCCGGAGCACGTGAATACAGAACTGGGCGTGGCGAATTGGATCATGAAGAATGTGCCCGCAAAGACCGATACACCGCTACTGATCGTGGAAATGGGCGCCTATACTGCTGGTGAAATCACTACCCTCTGTACGGTCGCCAAGCCCACAATCGCCGTTATCACCGCACTTGGGAGTGATCACCTTGCGCTCTTTGGCTCCGAAAAGGCAATTATCGATGCGAATGCCGAAATACTGGATGCTGTACCAACGAACGGACATGCATTCCTCTTTGGAGACAATCCTGCAACCAAGAGCCTTACCAAACGTGCTCATTGCCCCGTGACAAGCACAGGATCCACAGAGGCAGAACACATTCGCGACACTGATCGCGGCCTAACCTTCGAGCACGGCGGCACACATTTCAGCGTCGCACTCCACGGACACCATAACGTAGGGAATACCCTCCTCGCGATTGCCGTGGCACGACACCTTCATATACGAGACGAACGAATTCGAGAACTCCTTGCAGCATTCCGCGGATCGAACCATACGTTCCATCTCCGCACAGAACGCGGCATCCTCATCCTTGATGATACCTACAACGTAAGTCCTTTAAGCTTCCGTGCTGCACTCGACTGGGCAAAGGAACGTCCCGAACGACCACGCGTCCTCCTCTCGAGCGGTCTCTTAGAAACAGGAACCCACGAACAATCCTTCATGCGAGAACTTGGCATAGCAGCAGCATCAAGTGTTGAACGCGCTATTTTCACAACGACGAGCGGGACCGATGCATTCGCCACGACATTTGGCCCAATCGAGATCCTAAAGAACACGACTCCCCGTGTTCCGGATGACGCGCTTCTCCTCTGCATCGGACGCATGCCATCTACAACAATCCAACGCCTCCTCCCATGAGCCGCCTCTCCCCTATCCACCACACGTTCGGCCCTCATGTACACCGTGCATATTTGAGGAATACCTTAGCGCTTAGCTACCGACCGTGGTCGTACCAACGCGGCGCTGAACGTCTCGCACTCACACACGACCTCACGGCACGGTACGGGTACGATGCAATACTTTTTTCTTCGGGCCGCGAAGCACTCTTAGCACTTCTACGAGCATTCAATCTCCCCAGTAGTTCTGAAGTGATCATCCAAGGTTTTACATGTGTCGTTGTTCCAAATGCAATCAAAGCAGCTGCACTACGTGCTGTGTATGCCGATATCGATCCTGCAACACTCAATCTCACGGTTGCATCCGTCACTGCAGTCGCAACACCACGCACACGCGTTGTCATCTGCCAACATACATTTGGCATTCCCGCTCCTACAGAAGAACTTCGAGCGCTCTGTGACACTCATGGATGGCTCCTGATCGAGGATTGCGCGCACGTTCTACCAGATCGAAATGGCCCAAAGAACATTCTCACATTTGCAGACTACGCAATTTGCAGCTTCGGGCGCGACAAAGCCATCTCTGGTATTAGTGGTGGAGCCGCGCTCTCACGACACCCCGAGACAACAAATAGCCTTAGATCACTGGAACAAAAAGCATCCGAGGTCTCACTCTGGAGTGTTATTCGCTTACTCGAGTATCCCGCGCGCATGGCGTACATCGTTCGTCCGCTGATCGGCCTGAAACTCGCGAGCCCATTCCTCCTCCTCCAAAAATTGATCGGTCTTTTTGCACCCGTCCTCACGGAGGATGAAAAACGCGGAACGATGCATCACAGTCTGCGAAAAATGCCAAACGCATGTGCTGCTCTTGCGCGGTGGCAATTGCAAAACCTCGAGCACATCAATGATCATCGTAGGGCACTGACAACACGT
>CAZLEW010000076.1:545-4387 GCA_964558635.1 uncultured Candidatus Peribacteria bacterium | reverse complement strand
GAGCACCTCGCTGTTAACGAGGGGGTTGCTGGTTCGAATCCAGCTCGGGGAGCCATTTAACTTTGTCTTTTTATAAAGCCACGAACGCGGTTCGAACCGCCTCAACTTCGCCCTAAGTCATAATTGACATAATGGAAAAATAAGATATTTTAATATTAACTGTGGCATTCGCCATAGTGCTCATTACACATCACCGAGAAAGGTACATCCGTATGCTAGAGCACACGCAGGACGAGTTGCAAAAACTCGCCGTGCCAGCTCTGCGTCACGCGGAACTGGTACAACTCGCTCGTACGAAGCGCCCGAATGAGGCGCGCAACATCGCTCATACTTCTGGCTGGCCTCGTAGGCAAGTCAGGGCTGTGAAATTCCTGGCTACGTTGGTCAGGGATTATGGTCCGGGGGCGCTCGACGCCCTCATCACCTCAATGGAGCAAGTTCGGGCGGCGCAAGCCGCACCAGAGCAAGCCCGGGAGAAACTGAAAATGGAAACGCGTTTGAAAGATCGTTACAAACTTCTCCAGAATCCAGCCGACAAGCTGCGACTCTTGATTGAGAACAATCTCTTCGAGGACGCCACGGCGTTGATCGAAGAATGCGCGAAAGGCGCGTGTTACTTTAGCTTCTATCGAGGGAGCAAATCGGACAGGACATTCTTCGAAACGCCGAACGATCACCCGGACAAGAACTGCTTCGCGGCGTTCTTTGGATCGGAATCCTATGCCTTGTTCGCTTTCAACTTCGAAGGAATGGCAACCACTCTCGGTTGGACCGACGACGTGAAACTTCGAATCGTCCGGGAACTTCTTGGAGGCCTGGAGCGAATGAAGGGTCACGTTTCGATGATGACCGTGTGCGCGGCCCTCACCGTGGCTCGACACTATTTGGGGAACGAGGATCCGTTGTCTCGCGACGCGGAAAAACGGACATTGCTTTCTAATCTGTATAACGGCGACGTCTTCGATATGCGTCGGGTGCTCGCCGGGAAGCCGGAACGTGCCGCCGATTCGCGGCAGGAACTCGATCCCGTCGTTGATCGATTGGTCGAAATCGGCATGCCGATGGAGAAAGTACGGGAGACGTTCCTGGACTTCCTTCAAAAATATGGAGGACTTTGGAACCTCACGATCTCCCTCGCCGTCGCGGGAGCAAAGTGCTTCGTACGACCCGACCGTGAGAGGGATAGAATTCTTTGGGAACAGTGCATCGCCCCGTATTGGCCCCATTACCTGAAGGAGAAAGAGAGCCGTTTACTGCATGAACTGTATGCGCTGATGAACCTCATAAATTGGATGGAGGAGGAATCCAAGCAGCGCACGCGTGTGCTCGTGAGTGGAATAACCTCGCTCATAAGCAAGGGAGAATTAACGCATGCGTTCCACACCGTACTCGCGATCGGACGCTGCTTCTACTACTGCGAACGTATCGAAAAGGACCTTCTCACGAAAGCGGCAGCGTTCGTACAATCCTTGATCCCTGACGCGTTCGCGTTGGCCTTCGATGCGGGAGAGTACGGCATTGCCGCAGCCCTCGTGCAGCACGCTGGCGAAGATGGCTGTTACAGCGAAGATCTCCTGAAAAAACAGGCGATCAAGTCGTTCAAGCCGCGCTTCGATGCCATCGCCTTGGAATTCGCTGACATGGCGAAAATGTACGAAGACCTGCTGCCTTCCGCGGAAGACGACGAACTCAAAGAGTTCCTCGAAGGCCCCGGAAGGAAATGGCAGGACGCTGTCGAAGCATTGGAGAAGGAACGGGAAGCACATCTCATGGAACAGAAAAATCTGCGCCGTGGGCAAGTCGAAGCGGCTACGAGTCTTGCCGTTGAGACGAAGAAACCGATCCGCTTGAATGCGTTCTCCTACGTCGCCGTCTCTTCGTGGCCGGAACGGTAACCACAAAAACCTTTCTCGGTTCCCTCTCTCCCATCAAGGGCTGGAGGGTTTTAATATGCCAGGACGTTCCCATTATTTCGTCCTGACCACATCCACGACGAGGTCCTGGTTGATTCGAACCGCGTGAACCACGTCGAGCCATTTGACTTTAATATAAAAAATTATATAATAATATATGTGAAAAATGATCGTCTACTTAGAGAATTGGGCATTGATGAATCTTTGAGTCTAGATGAGCAGATTCAAAATTTAAGGAGAGTTGAAAAAGATTTAAAAACAAAAGTAGGAAGTGGTGATTCAGCAGCTGCAGGATTGCTTGAAATAGCGACAAGTATCCGTGAAGTTCTTGAAGGCAAAACCCATCAAGGGAAAAATATCGACGATGCATTAGTCATTGAAGCACCCTCGCCAGATACATCACCTAAAGCAATGGAGAGCCAGATTAGTACGATCATGCCGAGCCTGAAAGAAGCCTTGAGAATTCCAACTCAAAAAATTGGAGGTAGGTCTGCAGGAAAAAGAGATGTGACTGATCGGCTACAAGCGATGTGGGATGTATTGGGTGACGATGCCTATGATCTTGATAATCCCGAGCCGATTTTTCGTAGACAATTACTTACGGCTTTGAGGCATTACGGAATAGGGAATCTTCCAACAGCTGGAAATCTACTACTGGAGGCGGGAAGTCGTGCTTTCGAATGTGCCTTGGCAATCGTAAAAAGTGAACGAGGCAGTAAAGCATCAGTAACTGAGGAGATGCGCGGCATACATATGCATCGTCTCGCGCAAGAATACGCAGAGCTGACAGGTATTATTCAAATGCCTCTCAAGCAGGAAATATGGAAAGCCTGCGGGATTGATGTGCACAAACGTCAAGGTAATCCACTTCCGTTATTCAAAAAAAGTTTGTTCTACCAGCTTGGTAGGATTGGTTTCCATTGTGATTTGTTAATTGATGACATGCCAATTAATCCATTTACGGATACGGAAAACGTAGAATGTGCTATTAGGTTTATGTTGGAATCTCAAAGGATGCTTAGAGATGGGAGAATTGATCACAAAGAAGCGATGAGAATATCTAAAGAACTAGCAATGGAAGTAATATTAAAATTGAAAATTCCACTAAGAGAAACTGAGTTAGAACAAGATTAGGAATATCTATATCAAACAAAGTGGTGGATACTCTAGTTTTAAAAAATGATGACAGAGTTTACAGGTCAATGACTTTAAGAAGTTTGTAGACTTTCTCCAATTCTAAACACTCCTGCCTACCGGCAGGCAGTCTGCAGAGCCATACCAAATCTCTAGACACCGACCCCTCTTCACCGTCGATCTACTGTGACACAGCAGGTGGCACGAGGCCGGTACAGCGCCAGTTGATCTCCGCTGTCTTCGTCTCTTCGCTCACCACACACGCCGGGTTGCACCCTGCGCGAACGCTCTTGAGATTCGCATCGAACCACCAGGTCTTGGTGCCGGCGTTATAAAAACCTGCGGCAAGCGCTTCGCCTCCTTTGATACAAGATGCTTCGGCGATCGTCCTCGCTTGCGCTTCGGTGAGCGTGTTCCCGACGGGCGGTTCTATCTCCTTCTCATCTCTGCACTCTGGCTTCTGGTAGGTTTCGCAGTACATTCTCGTACACGCCGCCTCTGCGCTGCCCTCCATACGGTTGCAGTTGTTGCAGCCATCGAAGAACGATACGCAGGTACTCGGGATCAGTGTTTTCCAACTATTCTGATCATAGAGATCGGCTGCTGCTCGATCTTCCAGCGTCCCTTCCACCGTATACTTGATCACAACGCCATCCATCACTTCTGCGCTAACTCTCCCGATAACATAGTCCGCCGTCACCGGAAGTGCAGTGCCATCCTCCATAACAATCCGGAAAGAAACTCCATCCTTCTCTGCTTTCGTCACTGGTTCTTTTTGTTGTTTGGCAGTTAAGT
>CAZLEW010000076.1:0-535 GCA_964558635.1 uncultured Candidatus Peribacteria bacterium | reverse complement strand
CCTTCGCCTGCTCAATCGTTAGGCCTACGTAACTAGCAGGTACAGCTCCGTCTCCGGCAGGAGGAGTAGTTGATGTGCCGCTGCACGCTGTCATGAGCAGCAAGAATGGGAGGATGAGTGCAAATTGTTTCATAAGTATGAGGGGAGAGAGGCACAAGTGAGGGTACCGACATTTTCCCGTTGAGGAAATACGATTGATCAACAATCGTGAAGGTGGGCGCCATGAGCATCATGGATGGCAAGAACGCTCTCCGCGAGATATCACAAAGTTTTTGCGATGAAGCAGCTATTGATCATGATGAGGAATAGTGAGTAGGGCTGCAGAGCAAATGAGAGATACGTATAAAAATTGGGAAAGTTTTAAGTGTTGAAGAAATTGAAGGCAGTGAAAAGCTTTACAAATTAGGGGTGGATTTCGGAGAGGAAAAACCAAGGCAAGTACTTTCTGGAATTAGAAAGTTTTTTGAAAAAGATTTTTTGATTGGGCGACAATTTTCTTTTATTACAAATCTTGAACCAAGAAAAATGATGGGCT
>CAZLEW010000075.1:0-4472 GCA_964558635.1 uncultured Candidatus Peribacteria bacterium | reverse complement strand
GATCATCGAAAAGATCAACAAAAACAGTGCCCTCAGCGAGGATGACGTCAATCTCATCGAAGAGTTGATCAAGGTGCAAACGTGCCTTAGTGCACCGGAACCATTCGTTAAAGCAGAGGATAAGGCGGCGATCGATAAGGCGATCGATCTCCAAAAAAAGATCCTCCGAACACCCGGCATGCTGCCGGAAGTACGTGAGGACCACATCCTCGATCTTCGTTTTCTTGTCGCCCTGAAACTCAGGGCAAGACAGTACCGAGCCACTGGCATGCAAGTAACACCACCAAGTGGCCCGTGAACTATCCCGCATCGATCCGCCCACCAGCCGATCGACGCAACATCGCCACTTCGGTGGCTCTCAGGTGCGATTCCCCCGCGCCTTTTAGTTATGCACAATGCATACGAAAGAGGCTTTTTCATCGTAGCGACGAATGCTTGACAAAATAATATAAAGTATTACTATAGTCTTCCTACCATGATCCTTCACACCATAGCGTGTACCCCACGATTCCTGCTTCTTTACCCACGAAGCACGGATTCCAATGAGGAAGCAGGTTACGTGGGGGGATTTCACCAAAATTAGAAGAGAGAAAAGACCATGAAGAGCATTTCGATTTTCGTTGCGTTGATTCTGAGCACCGTTCTCACCTCAGTTGTGGTGGCCGAAGATCGGCTGCAGATTGAGCCGGAGGACTATCGAGCCATCGATATCCTCATTGAGAGGGAACCTCTGGGAAAAAAAAGAACGAGACTCGTGAAGCTGTCGCTAAACATACATCGGTTTTTCGTTGATGCTGATGACATGAAGCTCATCGATGAGCTCATTCAGTATCAAGAAAATCTCCCCCTCCGTGGAGTAGTCATTGATGAGGAATTGGAAAACAATATTCATGGTGTGCTGACCGCCATGAGATTGCGGATCCAAGTCTCACAAGAAAGGAACAGAGCGTCGAAAGACAAACGAACGAATCTAAACATCGCGTTCGACGTGTCGAACAACTGTGGCTCTCGGTTCAACCATAGCGTTGGACTGACCAACGGAACACCAGAGCAGGTACGCGACGCAGGAGAGAGATCCGATATGGCGTTCAATGCCGTCATCGGATGGCAAAGTTGGGGCTGCCACGTACGCCCTGAACGAGTAGTTATCCTCCAAGAACGGAGGCCGTGCTACACAACACGCCGAACGTGTTGCGAGAATCCTACTGTTTATCCGTACGGCTCACGCTACACGGATACACGGAATCGAGTTGTGGTGCTGCCACCAGGCACGCCGAACCCGGGATGCAGTTGTCCAGGACATCGCCCCGGCGAACCGTGCCATTGCGGTCCGCACTGCCGGCAATGCCAAGGGGCATGCTCTGCGCATTAAGAAAGAAACGAAATTTGAACATGTGCCATCCCTTCATATTGCAGAGAACCAAAAGGTTTTCAAAGGGACGACGCACGTAACACTTCAAACTCGGAGAACAGTCATGTCGACGTTTATTGTCATTGGTATCGTGGCGATTCTGTTGCTCGCGCTCTGTGTTCTAATTGCGCTGACGGATCCTCAAAGGACCGTGGAGAAAGACGTTGACGTCAACGTCAACGGACAGATTGTAAAGCACAAAGTGCAAACGAGGGCATGGAGCCCCACTGGCTCCGCCATCGAAATCATTGGCTTGCCGCTGATGATTCTGGTTGGAATACTCCTGTTTGTCCTCATCGTGCCAAGTGACACGATGATACAAACACGGCTGGGCTTCTGGCGGTTGTTCGGGGAGAATAACCCCGACAATGCGCATTCCGTCTACGATCCGCCGGAAAACATGGAGGTGACAGAAGGGCAGGTAATCTTTGAGATCCCGCAAGGGACTCAACCGAACTGGATCGTGGTGACGGTCGAGAAGGAGGATAAAACCTACGACTCGAAATCAGTTCCCCTTGACTGCATGAAGCAGTCGAATGACAGCGGACGTACGGTCCGCACTGTCACATACAAGAACAAGGCGATTTCGCCCACGAAGCCTCTCAAAGCGATGTACGGAATCGCGACAGGGCCGTCTGCCGAGGCCGTATGGACGCCCTCAACCGACGCGTCGTGAAAAAACATCACCAAAGAAAGGAGGACACTCAACCGAGATGCTTCACGGCATCTCGGTTTTTTAATGTGCGATATTACTCATCCTTGGTCTCTCCCCTGGGGCGATCACGAGGCGCGCTGGAAGCATCTGACTCCGAAGAACCTGACGGAGACTTTTTTGGAGCCTTGGATGCATTATCTTTTCCCGATCCACTCTCAGCACGACGGGGGGGACCCGAAGAATCGGCTGAGGGGGCACTAAAAGCACCATCGAAAGCAAAATCAGCTAAATCATCTGGTACGCTGCCAGAGGGAGAACGAAGCCCTGTACCTGCGCGAGGCCCACGAGGATTAGAAGAACGATTGTCTGACGGGCCACGAAATGCATCTTTGGTCGGGGTTCCAAACGGACGACGGAACGGACGAGGAGCCCGCTCATCGGAAGCATTGCCAGAGACGTCATCATTCACGCCGTTAGCGCTTGAATCAAATGCTCCACCAGCGGGCTTCGTACGCGGACCGCGTACAACTTTGTCGCGTGCGTTACCAGCGCCATTATCAACAGCGGAACCGGGCACGTCATCTCTGGGGGCATTTGTCGCGTCGTCTAGGGCTACACCAGAAGTGTCGTCAATAGCAGGGCCAGAGGCATCATCTGTAGGCGAGCCGGATACATCGCCTACGACTGTACCCGTCACATCTTTTTCGGCCGAACCAGAACGATCACCCCGCGCGGAAGCTGCGACGTCGTCTGATACAGAGCCAGCGACGTTTCTATTCCTCGACGTGTATGACCTCGTCGAACGATCAGCAGTGTATTCGCTAAAATTAAAGCTTTTTTTCATAAACGTGCGTAGCGTCATACTATCACCAACCGCCATGGCGCGACCGCGATCAACAAGGCGAACGTATGCGGCGCCCGCACGTATAATGTCATTATTGAATGCTGGATCATTCGGCGTTGCATGTGCATTCGGCACACCTGCTGTGTTTGGAACAGAAGGTCCGTTCTGTGGCAGACTCTGGCTTTCTGCATGTGGCAAACGCGCATGGCTCGCTCCACCTTCGGGACGGCCATCGACGCGCCAGAGCATGCTGAGCGACCCACTTGGCAGGCGATCGAGAACGTTCTCAATGAATTCGACATCAGCTTTATTCTGTGGATCCTCCGCTGCCTTCTGGTAAAAGACATACGTCATGGCCTCAGAGGCCATCACACGATTTGATGGTACACGGAAGAACTCGTCGAAGGCTTTGCGCATTGCAGGGTCCATCTGGCGGATGGAATCGTCGATCGTACCACTCGCATCGAGGTTGAGCGCGAATGTGCCAGGGCCCGTGGGCTGAAAATTACGCGCAAACACGTCCATTGGCATTTCGAGCATAATTGCGAGGCCTTGGGCCTGTGATTCCATATTCAAACGATCGAACGAATCGAGGAATTTCGCAACAATCTCCGCACGACCCGCGGGATCGGCAATTTCATTGGGAGTCCGATAGCCAGTGCTCTCTTTCTTATCCTTAAACCATTTACTTTTACCAAAATGGTTCATGGCATTGTTAAACGTTTTCGACCATACCTTAGCAGGATCGTCGCTCTTGATGAGAAAGCGCTGAATAGCATAGAGGCCCGCAATGCCAAGTGCGGCATACCGCCCTGGCTTCAATGTCATCAAGAATGCACCAGCAGCCACGAGCGCGACTTTTTCGAAACCGCCGAGTTCACGCCATATATCCGCAACGCCCTTCGCTTCTTCACGCAAGCGCTTACGCGTTATGTTTCCCATTTCATCGAGCCGAGTGGCGGTCTGCGAATGTACAACGTCCTTATCCTGCTGATGACGAAGGAACGTATCGTTGAGGGTCTTCAGCTGCGCTGTATCGATCACACCCAATGAAAGTGCACCACGAAAGGCCGAGGGGGGCACATGGTCTATCAATGCCTGTGGCATTGTGGCGAACGGTTCACGGCCTTTGAAGTTATTGCGCTTAAGAGCATCTGCATACTGCAGATCAAGGCCACGCACCTGCGTTCCTGGGAATACACCCATGCGAAAATGCGTACCAAGCGCCTTGCTCGCGAGTTCGCGAGCATCTTTATCTGCATCGGCATTCAGCGGATCGACGCCAACGATGCCGACCAGCGCACGTTTGTACTTCAAAATACCTCCATCACCCAAGAGACGAACGCGCGCTTCTGAATCCATCGGCGCCGAACGCTGATCTGCCAGTTCTGCTTGTGCCTGGCGTGGAACAAAGAAATCGATGTATTCGAAAAACACATCACGACGTTGTTCAGGCGTCATTGCGAGGAAGAGGGCCTGCGGTGTTGCAACCGCAGAATTAAACTCTTCAGCAGGTTTTGCAAGTAATGTAAACATGTTTGCTTGCTGCAAAGCATCAATCC
>CAZLEW010000074.1:0-4495 GCA_964558635.1 uncultured Candidatus Peribacteria bacterium | reverse complement strand
CGTGATGAACGCCGTCGAGAAGATCGAAGAGCGCATGCAGATGGATCCGCAGATGTTGCGGGAGGTGCGGAGTTTGGAGAAGGAGTTGGATTTTGTGTGAGTCGTGTCATGGTTCGACGGACTCACCATGACACTACGACGGCGTGATGGTTCGTGTCATGGTTCGACGGACTCACCATGACACTCGACACTCTTTGCATGGGTTTCGTCGGTGTCACCCTGAGTCCGTCGAAGGGTGACACGTGTGATCGATCGCATATGATCGATTCGTCTGCGACATTGTCCTCGTGATCCGTATCGCAATGTTTCTTTATCCCCACGAATCAACGCCTCCTTCTTTGCCCTTGTCCATCGTTTGATGCGTTTTTCCCATGCGATGGCATCCAGGATGTAGGTGAATGTTGCACTGTAGACGAGTTCGATCGGTAGACGTTTTTCCGTGTAGCTTCCTTTGTGAAATCCGCTGTGGTGTTCTTCTAATCGCATTGTAAGGTTATTCGTGACGCCGACGTAGTAGCTGTCATCACAACACCGAAGCATATAGACCCAGTATTTTCGCATAAAATGAATGTAGAGGCTTTTAAAGCACAGAACTTTGTCGTCGAATACATATTTCGGTTTTTGTTTGAAATAAGACTAAATACGCGTTCTTATTTTAGGTAGTACGCTCGCTCATGAAGCGTTGTCTTGGTGAGTACGTCGAACCATGACAACGTGCTCCGATACTAGTACTATCCCCCCATGCCGAAAGCCCCCGCCGTACCAGTAAAGAACGAGTTGGATGATCTTGCGAAATTGCGCCATTCGTTGGCGCACGTCCTTGCGCAGGCGATCACGAAGCTCTGGCCCGATACGCAGATTACCATTGGGCCTCCGATCGACACGGGGTGTTACTACGATTTTCGTTTCAGTACGCCAATTTCCGATGCGGATTTTCCGAAAATTGAGAAGGAGATGAAGAAGATTATCTACCAAGCACAAACGTTTCGTCGCGATGATCTTTCGCCGGAAGAGGCAAAGGTCTACTGGCGCGCGAAGAATCAGCCGTTCAAAGTCGAATTGATCGAGGACCTCGTGAAGAACGAGCATGTGCAGACCGTGAGTCACTACGTGAACCTGGATCCAAAAGGGGAGGAAGCGTTCACAGATCTCTGCCGTGGTGGTCACGTTGAGTGTTTTAAAGATATTCCCGTCGATTGTTTCAAATTGATGAGTCTCGCTGGGTCGTACTGGCGCGGCGATGAAACGCGCGAACAGCTGACGCGTATCTACGTTGCAGCCTTTGCGACGAAAGAAGTGCTGGATGCATATCTTCTGCAGCTTGATGAAGCGAAGAAGCGTGATCACCGTAAGCTGGGCAAGGAGTTGGATCTCTTCACCTTCAGTGAACTCGTGGGGCCGGGTCTGCCCCTCTGGACGCCGCGCGGTACGTTGCTGCGTAATCAGCTCGATTCGTTCGTGTGGCAGCTCCGGGAGGCAAAGGGCTACATGAAGGTCTCGATTCCGCACATCACGAAGAAAGAACTGTACGAGACGTCCGGCCACTGGCAGAAATTTGCATCGGAATTGTTCCACGTCACGACGCGTGAAGGTCATGAATTTGCGATGAAACCGATGAACTGCCCGCACCATACGCAGATTTATAATCATCTTCCGCGGTCCTACAAAGATCTGCCCCAGCGTTACGCTGAGACGACGACCTGTTACCGCGACGAGCAAACGGGTGAATTGCATGGTCTTTCGCGTGTTCGTGCTTTTGCTCAAGATGACGCGCACGTGTTCTGTCGGCAGAACCAAGTACAGGAAGAATTCCTCCGCGTATGGGACATTATCGACACGTTCTATAAAACCGTAGGCTTCGAGAACATGCAGGTACGCTTGTCGCTCCACGACCCCGAGCACTTCGAGAAGTACTTGGGCACGCAGGAGTTGTGGCACCGCGCGGAAGATTCCATTCGCCAGATCGCCAAAGACCGTGGCGTCTCGTATGTCGAGGCGACGGGCGAAGCTGCGTTCTACGGCCCCAAAGTCGACTTCCTCGTGAAAGATTCCATCGGCCGCGAGTGGCAGGTGGCGACGATCCAGCTTGATATCAATATGCCCGATCGGTTTGATCTTACGTGCCAGAATGAAGCGGGCGAGAAGGAGCGCATCGTGATGATTCATGCGGCGATTATGGGCTCATTGGAGCGGTTTCTCTCGATCTACATCGAGCACGTTGCCGGACATTTTCCGCTGTGGCTCGCGCCGGTGCAGGCTGCGATTATTCCCGTTGCGCCTGCGCACGAACAAGCCGCGACAGCGCTCGGGATGCAGCTCCTCGGCAAGGGGCTTCGTGTGATTGAAATGCATGCCGATGATTCCCTCGGGAAGCGTATTCGCGATGGTGAATTGCAGCGCATTCCGTACCTCCTCGTCATGGGTGATAAAGAGATTGCGGAGAAGGCGGTGACCGTGCGCAATGTTCGTACGAAGAAGCAGGTAATGGTCTCGATCGAAGAGTTTGTTGCCCGTACGACGGATGATGTTGCTACGCGAAGGGTGGATGCATCGATCGGTTAAGAGGGTAGTGTGATTCCAGTAGTTCGCACCTGCGGAGGAGTGCTACAATTGTTGCATGTTTGAAGCTTTCCAGATCGGTCCGTTTCTCCTCTGGACGCATTTGTTCTTTCTGATGCTTGCGATCTGGCTCGCATCAGAATTCTTCTTTCGTCTCGCGCAGAGTGCGGGAATGTCGATTCAACATTTTAAGGATGATGTCTGGCTCCATCTGAGTTCGGCATTTCTCGGTGGCCGTCTTTTGGCTGTTCTGGCGGAATATCGTGTGTATTTACGCTGGGAAGATCCGTTGAGAGCATTTCATATCCATGATGGAAATTTTAGTTTTCTCGGGGCGGCAGTCGGCATCGCTGTTGTGCTCTTTATTCGTCGTCGTCGCTCGCGCACCACCTTTCTCCAGTGGCTAGATGTGCTGCTGCCTGCAACGTGCTTTGGTTTGTCGTTCGACTGGCTGGGGAAATTCTTCGCTGGTCAGGCGTATGGTCGTCCAACAGATGTATTATGGGGCGTGACGTACGACACCATCGGTGTGCGCTACGCTGTTCCCGTGCATCCCGTGCAGTTATACTATGTCATCTTCTTTGCAATTCTTACGTTTGTGTTACTCATCGTGCGTAAACATTCGAAGCGTGCAGGAGCTGAAACACTTATGGGGATCGCCGCTGGATCGGTTGCGACCTTTCTCTTCGAGTTTTTCCGTGGCGATTTCGGTATTCCTGTATTTGCAACGATGCTCGATTTCTTTTTGATTATTCTCCTGTTTATCAGTCTCGGATTTTTTGCACTGGTCGAGCTTCGCATCTCGCAGAAGACAATTATTATCACTGAAATTGTCGCAACATCCCTGAGTGCGTTGTACCTCTTTATTCGTCCCCTCTTGCCACTTGCGACGATGGGGTTGCGCTTCAGCCAGCTCCTCGCCATTCTGGTCCTCCTTGGGACGATCGTGTATGTTCTGACGCACCGACGCCTTCACCCCCACCTGTAGTATGAATACCTTCCTCACCTACATCTTCTGGCCCAATCCTGGGAACGCAGATTATACGAGCCCCAAAGCACTCGCGCTCCTTGTGCTGTGCATCGCGCTCGTTGTTGCATCGTTTATCGTCCCGAGGCTGCGCGCAGCATGGCAGAACACGCAATTAAAAAAGGTCAGTGGAAGTTGGGCAACTGCGTGTGGTTGGTTTGGCTGGGCGGGGCTCATGCTCGTGGTCGCCCGTGTCGAAGAGATTCAGTACGTCGCCATGCGCTTTCTGTGGGTGGTGTGGGGTGCGGCGTTGCTCGCATACCTCTTTGTACAGTACAAGACGTATCGAAGTCGTTACTATGAGGTTATTGCGTCGCAACCAGTACACGATCACCGCGCACCGTACCTTCCGAAGCGAAAGAAGCGGTAAGAACGGGGTGGCAATTGACAGCTTAAGAGAAATACAGGACGATATTCGGCCTTATGCCTCTTAAGCACCAAACGGAAACGACGTTGGTCGTCGTCCTCGGCGTCGCGTTGGCACTCTCGGGTGTTGCGGTTGCTGTGCTGTCATTTGTCTCGGCTCCGTGGTTACTGTGGATGGCTGCTTTTTTTATCAGTCTTGCATATCCACTCGTGTTGTACCCGCATTTTCGCGAGCGACGTGCGGATTATGAATTTCGATTGTTGCACTTTGCACCTGCAGTGATTCTCCTTCTTTGGATGATCCTCACGGTGTTCTCTGCTGTGCTCCCAGTGCTGCTCTTTGTGCGTACGGTACTGATGTTTGCATGGGCATTGCCTTTTGTCTTCGTTGCGTTTGGGCTCCTGATGTGGTTTTGCCTCCATGTTTTGCGTCAATGGCCACAGCGTGTGTTGATGCTTGGCCTACTTTTTATTCCATTTTTCATGCTCGGGTTATTGAGTGATTTCCGTGGTTGGAATGCTCAGCTTGCCGCTGTACTCGAT
>CAZLEW010000073.1:1331-4604 GCA_964558635.1 uncultured Candidatus Peribacteria bacterium | reverse complement strand
TCAGCTATGCCGCGCGTGCATCTATTCAATACTGCGGCGTCGTCCATCGTGAGCTTTCACGTTGATGGGCTCGATGCGCATGAGCTTGCGGTGTACCTCTCAGAACAAAACATCATGTGTCGCAGTGGGTACTTCTGCTGCCATGATTATGTGCAGCATCGCCTCGGGCTGCCACCACTCTTGCGTGTGTCCCTTGGGCTCTACAACACCCCGGCACACATTGAGACATTCCTCAGTGCGCTTCGCACGATCCTCACACACCTCTAATGTTTTGCATTGCGACGTTCATCGTGTTCGGCATTCTTGCGATCTTCAGTGCATCCTTCCGTCCGCTTGCGGCGAAGGCGTGGCATTGTGTTGTGCGGCGGATCACCTTGCGACCATGCGATATTTCGTTTGGGGATGAGATGAAGAGCAAGCTCGTCGGGAAGCTCATTTTCACGCACCCACGTCTTGCGTTCTTCGTGCGACGGTACCTTGATTGGCTGTCGTTTGCGTTCGTCGCGCTCAGTATTTGGAGTCTCGTGTATGTGCTCGTTGCTGGGCTCAACCTTTGGGTCTACGACACGTGTAATCCGCGCAGTGCAGAGTCGTGCTCGCTCTCGGGTGAGGCATGTGGCATTGAGCAAGAATCGCTCGGGATGCTCCGAGCTGTGCAAGAGGGGAGGATTATCGAGTGGGGGATCGGTCCTGTTGTGCGCTTTGGTGAGACCGTGAGTCGTATTCCCGACCGTGTGCGCACGTGGCACCCTGAGGAGTACCTCAGCGAAACTGCGACATACTATCGATCCTATGATGCGGCGAAACCTACGGCGTTGGAGATCGTGGATCCTGGTTGTATTTATTGTAAAAAACTCACGAAGAATGTGAAGGATGCAGGCGTGATGGATGCAATGAACGTGTCGTATGTACTGTACCCGATACCCAACGTCGGAACAGGGGGCTACAAATTTCCTCACTCGTACCTTGCTGCGTCGTACATTGAGGCGGCAAAGCGCGTACCACTCCCATCATCGAAGGATGGTACGCCTGGCGATTGGCGGTTGCTTGAGGAGATCTTCGCGGAGGCGCAGAACGATGACATCGACGTGCAGACCATTCTGAACATCGGTGTGGATCGCACTGGTGCCGAGACACTCTTGCGGCGGCTCCTGACGAACATCGGATACTCGCAGAACGATGTCGCGCGCATTGTGCGCATGGCATCGTCGGCGGACGTGCAGGCGAGCCTTGCAGAGCAACGGCAGATCGTGGAGGAACGTGTTCGTACCGTCAAAATCCCGACATTCCTCTTCGATGGGCGTCGGTCCGATCGTGTGGTGGATGTGGAGACGTTGCGAGGGAGGTTGGAGCTCTAGGTGGTCATTCGACTCACGACAAAACACACCTTTACAAAGGCTTGTTAGAATTTTAGGGGTTTACCATGAGCGAGCTCCGTAGAGCGAGTCGAATGGTGGGCAATACAAGATTCGAACTTGTGACCTCCACAATGTCAATGTGGCGCTCTAACCAACTGAGCTAATTGCCCGTTCTATGGAAATGATCGTTTGCAGTATACCCAACTGCCTGCCCGCCGTAGTTCCGCCGCAGCGGACGAAGGTGGGAGCTAATTGCCCGGTGTTGTAAATGATGATGCTCTCACCATCCGCCTCAGGCGGATAATTGCCCGGACATACGTCTGTACTGTGAAGCGGAAGAACGTCGAAAAGCTGCAGCAGCGTAGCAATTCTCGAGGTGTGTCACAAGATAGGTTCCGATGGATCTCGCATTGGGCTGGAGAGCAGGGAAAATGGGTTTATGCGCGATGTATTGATAGAATTATTGTTTCCGCCGGTTTCCCTCGATCATACAGTTGGGATGTGGCTGACGCAGGCAGAGTGCGCCGCACTGCGCCCGCACCCGCAGCGATTTGAAGGGCCGTTACTGATGAAGCAGGGGATACTGTCGATCGATCGACTTGTCTGTGCTGCGTCGTACGGTTCGTCGCCCCTCCTGCGCGAGGCCGTGCGGCGGTTCAAGTATCGACGGGTGTCTGTGTATGGCGATACGCTTGGACAAATGACGGCCGAGGCTGCGCGCTTTCTTCCTGAGTGGCCATTGCCTGTTCTCTGTCCGGTCCCACTGCATTGGACACGGAAATTTTTACGGGGGTTTAACCAAGCAGAGGTGCTCGCACAGAGTGTTGCTCATGCGCGCGGATGGCGTGTGCAATCTCTGCTTGCTCGCACGCGCGCAACTGGTTCGCAGGCACGGCGTTCAAAAGATGCTCGTCGACAAGCAATGCAGCATGCATTCGCATGGATCGGGACAGAGATACCCGAGCGTGTGGTGTTGATCGATGACGTCGTGACGAGCGGGGCAACGCTCGATGCGTGTGCTTCTGAGCTTCGCGAGGCGGGTGTGAAGCGTGTCGATGCGGTGACGATCGCCGTCGCGTTCACTTGACCAAGTGTTACCGCGTACGCAGTGAGCTGCGTGAGCAATCCAATGTGTGTGGAAAACTTTTTTGTTATCCACATACTCGCTACCATACGTTGCCCATGGTTGTCGTCTTGTCGTCAGTGGCGTTCATCCTCCTCATCACGGGGTTAATCCTCGTTCACGAGCTTGGTCACTATCTTGTTGCGCGATGGTCTGGGGTCGAAGTAGAAGAATTTGGCTTTGGTTTGCCGCCAAAGGCATTCACGCTTTTTCATGCATGGGGGACGGATTTCACGTTGAACTGGATTCCATTCGGCGGGTTTGTACGTCTCAAAGGTGAGAACGGGGTTGATGCATCTGCCGGTGCAGAGAAAGGCAGCTTCACGAAGACCTCGATTGTAAAGCGCTCACTCATCTTACTCGCTGGTGTTGCCATGAACTTCCTCGTGGCATTCGTTATTTTCGTCGGCGGGTTTTCGATTGGTCATTGGGTTCCGACGTATTTATCGCTTGATGAAATGCGAGCTGCTGCCGATCGTAACGAGCTCACAATGCAGACAGGCGTGATGATCGATGATGTCCTTGAAGGTGGCGGAGCAAAGGATGCTGGCGTTACACCACATATGATTCTGCTCGAGGTTGATACTGTGCCTGTGCGATCCGCCGATGATGTCGTGCGGTTGCAGCAGGGGAAACAGAGTGTGACGTATACAACGATCTCGCCAATTGCCTCACCAGAAGAAGCTCCGAATCAGGTTCGTCATGTTGTTTCGGTTGAGGAGGGGAAAACGGGCATTCATTTGCGAACAGTACTCCTTCATGCATCAGCACCAACACGCGGACCACTAACGG
>CAZLEW010000073.1:0-1321 GCA_964558635.1 uncultured Candidatus Peribacteria bacterium | reverse complement strand
GTTGCGAGAGGTGAAGGTTGTCACCGAGCAAACGGTGATGGGGATTATTCGACTGTTCATTTCCCTTGCAAGCCAGGGGACCGTGCCTCAGGGGGTTACGGGGATTGTTGGTATCGCGCAGCTCACGTATTCGTCTGTACAAGAAGGATTCGGCGTCTATTTGCGACTGGTAGCACTTTTGAGCTTGAGCCTCGCGGTGTTGAATGTTCTGCCGTTTCCTGCACTCGATGGTGGACGATTAGCGTTTGTCCTGAGTGAGCTCATTGTCCGTCCTGGTTCGCGTAAGGTTGAAGCTATTTCGAATGCGATCGGCTTCGTTGTGTTGTTGATTGTCATTCTTTTGGTTACCTTCTATGACGTCCTCCGTCTCATTACTTCCTAGTAATTCCGCGCATACCGTTGCGGGATTAAAGGAGCAATGGCTTGTCATTCTACGCTCGCTCGAGCAGAAAGTGCCGCGTAGCCAGTTCATCACGTGGTTTAAAGATACGGCCATCCTTGGCAAAGAGAACGATACGTTGATCGTCGGTTTGCCATTGCCCATGTCCTTAAACTGGCACCTCGAGCATTATCGCGCAATTACGTTGCAGGTGGCGCAGGAGGCAGATCCATCCATTACGCAGGTGGTGTACAAAGTCGATGGATCACTGAAAGATGATCGCACCCGCACGTTTGATTTGCTTGAAGCATTTGCCGAGCCAAAGCGTCGCAAAGTTCCCGGTCGTCAGGAGATTAAATTGGCAGAAGGCATCGTGAGCAAGATCATGAATCCGCGGTATCAGCTCGAGAATTTCGTCGTGGGCAGCAATAATCGCCTCGCGTATGCGGCATGTCAGGCCGTGGCGGCTCAGCCAGGCGGGAAATACAATCCGCTGTTTCTGTACGGTGGGGTGGGTCTTGGAAAAACACACTTACTTCAGGCAACGGGGAACGCGATTCTCAAGCAAATGCCCCGTTCGAGTGTTGTCTACACGACGACGGAAGATTTTACGAATCAGGTGATCGAGGCGATCCAGCAGCAGAAGATGGAGCAATTCCGCAAGCGCTACCGTCTCGTGGATGTGCTCATCATCGATGACGTGCAATTCTTGGCGAATAAAGAACGCACCCAGGAAGAGTTTTTCCACACGTTCAACGCCCTCTATGAAGATCATAAGCAGGTGATCCTCTCGGCTGACCGTCCGCCGCAGGAGCTGCAGTTGGAAGATCGCCTCACATCGCGTTTTGAACGCGGCATGATCGCTGATGTGAGCTTGCCCGATTATGAAACACGTCTCGCGATCTTGGCAGAGAAGGCGCAGGAGTATCAGCTCTTCATCGA
>CAZLEW010000072.1:0-4639 GCA_964558635.1 uncultured Candidatus Peribacteria bacterium | reverse complement strand
GTGATCTATGGTCCGCGAGTACATTAGAAGATGCACAAGTGACGAAGGTTGCTCCAGTGAGTCCGCCTTCCTCTGTGCCGCACGTGGAAAACAATTCCGTAGGAGCAGCTGCATCGATGCCAGAAGAGCTCCCTGTCACTCCAGCACCAGTCGAGGTGCATGCGGCAAAATCGTCGGAGCCTTCATCCGACGTACCGACACTGGCAGAGTACGCTCGGCCTCTTCAAATCGAATTGGCTGCTGCTCGCGTCCTGTTGCAACAAGTTGAGCAGTCACACGATCCTCAACAGATCGATCGTATATCGGCTCAGCTGAATCGTTTGTCGAGAGTCACGAAGAATGTTTCCGACAATGATTCTCTGGATATCAAGGAACAATTACAGAAGAAGATGCAGGATTTGCTTGTAGAGCGTGGAACCCCCGATGATCTCCGTAGGGCTACAGAAATTTTGATGGACCGTTACAGTCCTGCAATCGAGAGTTTGAATGAGGAATTGACTATTGAAACGCACGCAGGTCTTCCGCGAGATAAGTTGCTTGCGGAATTGGATGAACCGAATGGTCTGTTAGAGAAGGCTAAGGCAATCGATCTCAAGGATCTGCAGCAGTCATTGTTAGGCATACGAAGTCGCATCCAGTCATTGAGGAATCGTCCGGAAGTAACAGAAGAGGAATTTACTGCAGCGATCAAAGCTGATATCGCTCGAAGAATTCCGATCACGCCGGATCAAGTTGGCACACGCGAAGCGTCGATGGTTGCTGCCGAATCCGCTGTGGCAACGGCCGAGACCCTTGCACAGGCTCCCAGTGTTGCGATTCCGCAGCTTGAACAGGCATTGAAGGCACTGAGCGAAAGCGATAAACAAGCCAACGATTTTGATCCTGAAGAATCGTCAAAGCGATTCACGACATGGAGCGAGCGCAAGCCTTCTGCGCAAGAGAAGTTATCACAACGCCTTTTCACCGCGTACATCAAGGAATCAACGACGGAATCGATTCAAAAGGCATCGCAGATATTCATCGGTCGTTACAAGCAGTTCCAGGTCGAATCGACGCAAAATGCCAGTCGATTCCTGAATGATGAATCCAGTGTATTGCCAAGTAGCGACATTGATCCATATGAATTGCGCAAAGAGCTGATGGGGGATGGTACGCCTGAAAATATGGGTCTGCTTTCCAGGGCGGTATCACTCAATCTTGATGATCAGATGATTACTGAACTTCGTAAAATTGAAAAAGCACTTCGCATGTATGCTTCCTAATTTTATGCTTCACGAATATTCACTACCGGCCCCCATCCTCCCGCAGGGTGAAGAATTCTACGATGCGCTTATGGCGCAGATCGAGCCGGATCTCGTCTCGACGCAGTTGCCCCTCCTCGAAGCGCGCTACGCAGGCGAGACGCCCGAGCAAAAAGAAGTACGCCAAGCTCGCTACGACGCAGCATTTGAAGAGTTTGACCGTCGCAGTGCCGTTGAGATGGCGAAGCTCGAACAGGATGTGCATACCTACAAAATCTCGAGCATGCGTGAGATGGAACAAGCGAGCAGGGTAGAGGAATCTACGGATATTCACGGTCTCGAATCTTCCATCCTCGCCGCATGACGCACCGCCTCATTCATATTGTTGGCACTCAGTTCCGCGAAGCGCGTCTTCTTCATTTCTCGGGTGCTGGCCCCGATGTTCCTGGCTCCGCCGAAGCTCCACAGCCCGTGGTGGATGTTGACAAGCAGAAGGATATTCATGGTAAAGCAGCAGAGCGTATAAAAGGAATAAAAGAAAAGATGGATACGTTGCAAAAAAGATTAGATGCACTGAAGAAGTTTCAAGCGGATGCAAATAAGCCTGGTGCGTCGATTGATCAAGACGCTGCAAATAAATTAGGGGTCAAGGATGTTGATGCTGACAGTGATATTGATCACGCGGACATCGATGCTGCGAAGTCAGGGTTGCAAGCCGAGGTCGATACGCATCAGAAAGACATTGATGCAGCTCGCCAAGAAATGGCTGCGAGTGTCGGTGCGATCGAGCAGAGTGGTCCTGGCGGCAAGCTCGATGCTGCTATGGTGCAATTAACGAACTCGATGCAGGGCGGAGGTTCCTTCGGCGAAGCGATCACGGCGTTCGCAACGGTGATGAAGGAGCTTCATGATATGTTCAAGGGAATCGTTTCTCCGAGTGCTTCTGGCACAGGCGGTCCCGAAGCAGGAAAGCCATCCGTCGCTGATGATCGTGCGACTGTGAAGACGATGCTTGATGATGCGCAAGCAAAGGATCCAGCAATCGATACGTTGACGAAGTTGAAGGACGCAAAGAAGAAAGAGTTGGATGATCCGGTGACAGGTGCTCGCAAGAAGGTAAAGCAAGCAAACGATGCTCTAACGGCGGCGAATACAGATGTCGCGACTGCAAAGGGAGAGTTATCCGCTGCGGAACGCACAGAGCCAAAAGATGAAGCTGTTGTGAATGCGAAAAAAGTGCAGGTGACACAGGCTGAAGCTCTCGTAAAAGTCTGCGAAGAGAATCTCAAGAGCGCCGATGCGCAGGTAGTAAAACTCGAGGGCGAAGTGAAGAAAATCGCCGAAGTGGAGAAACAAGGGAAAGATACCGTCGATATATTTAATGCGAAACGTGGTGAGCTGACCGCTCGTCTCCTCACGATGTTTAACATGGCGGCAGGTACGCCGGATATTCAAGAGAGTATCAGGGTGGTGCATTCGGCATTGATGAACAACGATGCGAAAGCGGGTGTGAATGGTATTGATCTTGAGTTCCAGCTGCCGAATACACTCAACGCTGTTGAGTTTCAAAAAGCATTTTCGGATCAAGGAATCATGAATACGGCTGAGTTTGGTATCAATCGAGATACGCGTATCATCAAAAATCCGGATGCACTCTTTAAAGGTATTGAGCAGTTGCTCGCGAAGGTAAACGCAAAAGTCACTCCTCCGAAGCCCAAGTCGTAATATTTGAAGAATCTCTTGTAGTCTAGGGGTCATTTTCCTATACTTCCCGCACATTCACCGACGTTCCTCCCCCTTTTTTAGACGAAGAGGGCAGGGGAGCGGCGGAAAAACGCGTGTCGAAGAAAAATTATAATTTGGCTTCGTACAGCGAAAATCTCTACATTCTCCTTCTACATTCTTCTCTCTCATCCCATGTCCGTCCCGCAGCAGCAGACCTCCGCTACCGATTCCTTCGATGCTATTTCGCTCTCGGTTGCGAGCCCCGATGACATCCTGGGGTGGAGCCGCGGAGAAGTCACCAAAGCCGAAACCGTGAACTACCGCACGCAGCGTGCAGAGCCAGACGGCCTCTTCTGCGAGCGTATTTTCGGACCAACGAAGAACTTCCAATGTTTCTGCGGGAAGTATAAGGGGATCCGCTACAAAGGAGTTGTCTGTGAGAAGTGTGGTGTGGAAGTCACGCGCAGCATCGTCCGCCGCGAGCGGATGGGGCACATTAACCTTGCCGTTCCGATCGCTCATATCTGGTTCCTCCGCTCGAGCCCAAGCCGCATTGGTTTGTTGCTCGATCTCCCGATCAAGACCCTCGAGCAGATCGTCTACTTCGCGGCGTACGTGGTGATCACCGTGAACGAGGACATGAAGAAGGAAGCGGAGAAGGAACTGATGACCGCCATGGAGAACCGCCGCAAGACGGTCCTGCGCGAGTATGAGGAAGCCAAGACGAAGCTGAAAGAGAGTGATGCCACACGTGCGCAGCTCGATGCCCTCGATAAGGATCATGCCGAGAAGCTTGATTCGTTGAAGGGCAACCACAAAGAAGCACTCGATGACTTGAAGAACCTGCATGCGGGTGCTGTGCTTTCAGAGTTGAAGTTCCGCGAGATGAACATGAAATTCGGTCACGTGTTCCGCGCCGGAACAGGGGCGGAGTCGCTCAAAGAAGTGATCGCAGGGGCCGATCTCGAGCAGATCTCGGTTGATTTGCAGGCTGAGCGCGAGAAGTCATCCGGGCAGAAGTTGAAGAAGATCATGAAGCGCCTGAAGTTCGTGAACTCGCTTGTGAAAGCCGGCATCGATCCATCGTGGATGATTCCGACGCGCCTGCCTGTGCTGCCTCCCGATTTGCGCCCGATGGTGCAGCTCGATGGTGGTCGCTTTGCCGCATCAGACTTGAATGATTTGTACCGCCGTGTGATCAACCGTAACTCACGCTTGAAGAAGCTCATGAGCATCGGTGCACCAGAAGTCATTAACCGTAACGAAAAGCGCATGCTCCAGGAAGCGGTCGATACGCTCCTCAATAACTCTGCCCGCGGAGGCAAGACGCTCTTCACCGCAGGGGATCGCCGCAAACTGCGTTCGCTGAGCGACATGTTGAAAGGCAAACAAGGCCGTTTCCGCCAAAACCTCCTCGGTAAGCGCGTCGACTACTCTGGTCGCAGCGTCATCGTCGCTGGTCCTCACCTCAAGCTCAACCAGTGTGGTCTCCCAAAGGAAATGGCGATGAAGCTCTTCAAGCCGTTTGTGATCGGGACGATCATCCGCCGCGAACTCGCGCACAACGTGAAGGCTGCGGAGCGTCTCATTCAAGATGGCGCGAAAGAAGTGTGGGACATCCTCGAAGAGGTCATCAAGAACAAGTACGTCCTCCTCAACCGCGCACCGACACT
>CAZLEW010000071.1:0-4747 GCA_964558635.1 uncultured Candidatus Peribacteria bacterium | reverse complement strand
CTTTTGAAACAAGGTGTCCTCCCTGCTTCGAACGAAACAGGCGAAACCAAAGATCCATGCCCAGCCTCCTGATTTGAGTCAGCGATGATGAGAAGATGAATGCAGGAATCTGCACTCATAACGAACACCCATGTACGCGAACGCGCACGGGATTGGGTATGAATACCAGCTTTACGCAAAGAAAACAAGGCTCTTTGAGCCCTGTTTTCCTTCGAAAAGAAGCCGTTTCTTACTGCAACTCGTACGTAATCGTCACCGTCACCGTCAGGTCCTGTTCGCCCGAAGGAAGAACTGCTTTCACTTCGGCACCACCACCGACCCCGTACGCCTGGTCGCGTGCCATCATCGGCTGTGGGTACCAACCGCCGCCGTTCTCACTGAAACTTTGAACATCACCGAGCGTCTGACCCAGCTGTGTTGCGAGTGCCTCTGCTTTCTTCTTTGCGTTTGTGATTGCCTCGGTGCGGGCTTCGTCTTTCTTCCCTTCGGGATTATCAAGCGTGAACTGCACACCGCCGGCTTGGTTTGCGCCGTTGTCCGTCGCAGCCGTGAGCACATCACCCACCTTCGGAAGATCGCGCACCTTCACGCGCAAACTCTGCGTTGCTTCATACCCGCGCAAACGCTGGCGACCATCGGTCCAATCGTAACTCGGGTTCAGCTGGAATGATTCCGTCGTGATATCTTTCTCCAGCACGCCAGCAGCCTTCACTGCCGTAAGAATTTTCTGCATGTCCGTCGCGACCTTGTCACTCGCGATTTTGGCCGTCGTCTGCACACCGGTCGTGACACCAAAACTCAGCTCTGCAATATCCGGAGAAATCTGAATCGTCCCTTCGCCGCTGACTGTGATGGTCCCAGGCGCAACGGCCGTCGGCGTACGATCCAAGTGCTTGCCGTAGATGTAAAAACCACCGCCCAGAAGGACCGCGAGTATCATCGCATGGGCAGAAGTGAATCGAGAGGATTCCATACAAATGGGGGGAATTGAGTGAACAGTGTATCACACATACGTCATACCTCGGTACACCATGCACTGTGGTACATGGTACTCGGCATGACAGACTACATGCTCGCGTGTCATGCCGAATGATTTTGCATCGTGCAAAATTGTACCGAGGCATAGACACACACATCACGCATCCAACGCGATCTTCTTCGGTTGGTATGCCTTATACCCATCCTTCTCCAACTTCTCGGCAAGCTCTGCCCCACCACTCTGAACCAGTGTTCCATTCACCATCACATGCACGCGATCGGGTTTCAGATAGTGCAAAATTCGAGCGTAGTGCGTGACGACCAAAGCGGAGAACCCGGCTACGCCATCGGGCTTCGCCGCGGTTTCCCGTAATGCATTTACTCCTTCTGCAACAATCTTGAGTGCATCCACATCCAATCCACTATCCGTTTCATCGAGCAATGCCATCCGCGGGCGGAGGATATCCATCTGCAGCACTTCCGCCTTCTTTTTTTCGCCACCAGAAAACCCCTGATTCAGCGACCGTTCCGAAAAAACGGAATCCATGTGCAATCCCTTCATGCGTTCAAGCAGCACATCTTTGAACTGCAGGACGGTCATCGGCTTGTCTCCGCGCGCTTTCGACTGTGCCTGATGCGCCGCATAGAGGAAGCTCCGAAGCGTGACCCCTGCAATCTCTCGCGGATACTGGAACGCGAGGAAGAGCCCCGCAGCCGCACGTTCGTGTGGTTCCATCGCAAGGAGATCCTTCCCGTCGTACGTCACCGTACCGGCTGTCACCACGTAGGTTGGGTGACCCATGAGCGCGTTCACCAAGCTCGATTTACCGGAACCGTTTGGCCCCATGATCGCGTGCACTTCACCTGCAGGAATGTGAAGCGAGAGACCTTTCACCACTTCTGTTCCGTGCACTTCAACACGGAGACCATCGATAGAGAGCAAGGATGCCATGGGCGGATAGTGTATCAGGCTGCTATACTCTCGTCCTATGCCTCGTATCCGCTTCATCCAACGTAACGGCACCGTCACCGAGGTCGATGCCCTCGAGGGGAAATCAATCCTCCATATCGCACTCGACGCGGGGATCCCGATGGAACACGCATGCGGCGGCAACGGCTTCTGCACGACCTGCATGTGTAAAGTACAAGAAGGAATGCAGAACCTGAGCCCCAGAAACGACCGTGAAGAAAACATGGGCATCACCGAAGACCCAGACCGCCTGAGCTGCCAAACCGAGGTACGGGGAGATGTGAGTGTGGAGGTGATTGACTACTAGCTATGAGAAAGCGAAGGCCTAGTTACACACATAAACCGAGAAATAAGCCAATCTACGGAAATTGACATATCTACAAAAAGATGTATTTTTTCTATAGTTGCACCTTCGCAACATCGGCAAAACCAACCAGAAGGAGATCATCGGATGAAAAATTCTAAAAACATGGAAATTGCCCTCTGTGCAGGGCTGGGTATTGGGATCGGATTAATGCTGTCCCGAGCCATGGAATGGTCATGGTGGATTGCGATTCCACTGAGCGTCATCATCGCGGGTGCGATCTACCACCCACGAGAATGGATTGCTGCCGTCCGCGAACGGTTTACCCCGTGGACAACCAAGAATCTCAAGAAGAACGCACTCGCCTACCTCTCATGGATCGCGTACGTCGCGTACATCGCAGTCGGCTGGCTGATGGCAGTAACACCCTTCTTCCTGCTACTGCTGTACATCTCAACAGTCGACGGATCGCGCAAGCTTGAAAAAGAACCCGGCACGACAGTCTTCCTCTTCATAGTCACAGGCAGCTTCCTTGGCGGGGCGATGCTCCTAATAGGGGACGGGTGCAACATAATGTTCCGAAATATCCAGAGGAAGCCGAAAAGATTCAAGGACTCTAAGTGGAGCATGCCGATGTCGCGTCGTCTGCCTCGACTTCTGATGCCAAGCCGTAATTGGTATCTCTGGGGCTGGGACCGATCCCTCTGGTCGCGCATGGCCTGCGTAACGTGGAAAATCCCTGTGGCGCAAGCCTTGGGAATCTACACACTCGTGATCCTGTTCGTCGACTTCACTCTTACCGTGGCCATTGTATGCGCGACGACGCGTCAAACTGCGGTCATGACAAGCGCCTTCGTGGGCGCGGCCGTGGGAACGCTCCTCGGCGCGCTTAACACCCTCAATCCCGGCGTCGGGGTTGTGACAGGCATAATCGTCGGCACAGGTGTCGGGCTTGTCTGGTTCCCGATCGCAACCGCCCTCAAACGTTCCCGCTGGGACCAGCTCCCGGCCATGGAATAAATGCTCAAAGACGAGAGCCGACCCCTTCCCCCTAACGCTGAACGCGTTAAGGGGGTTTTTTATGCAAGCATCACAGAAGACCCAGACCGCCTCAGCTGCCAAACCGAGGTACGGGGAGATGTGAGTGCGGAGGTGATTGACTACGAACTCACGCGCTCCCCGTCTCCACGGGTGGCGTTTCATCCGCAGCAGCGACGGCACGAATTTTGTTTTTTACTTCCTCGTTATAGGGCTCAAGACGATTAATGCGACGGTAGGCCTCTTCAGCCTTCTCACGCTGACCCAGTTGCATGTAACACTCCGCGAGCATATCGAGAAGTTGAACATCTTTCGACAAAAAGGTTGTCGCCTTCTCAAGCAACGGTGCGGCCTCTTCAAACCGATGCGCCGCAATACACGCACGACCCAGCGCTGCGCTTCGTTCGGGATTCTTCGCATCACGATTGAGCGCTTCTTGGTAGGCATAACACGCATCGACGTACTTCTCTTGCCGGTAATAGGCGAGCCCGAGATTCGCATGGAACGACACATCGTCGCAGTGTGTCAGAAGTTCCTTGTACATTGCTTCTGCCTTCGATTCGCGATCGGTCGTGAGATACAACTTTGCAAGCTGAGCACGCACGTCGTGGGCTGCGGGTTGAATCGTCAATGCTTGTATAAAAATGCGCTCAGCTTCTTCAATCTTATTCTGAGCAATCGCCTTCTCTGCACTACGGAGGAGTGTGCGCACCTGTTGCATTTCAATCGCAGATGTTCGAGGACTCTTGCGAGGGCGCTCAACGACTGTTTCTTCAATCAACACCGCGCCACGCTCTTCTGCCTCTTCAAACCGTTGCTGAACACTTCGCACGAAGCGACGAATCGTGCGCTGGCGCATGAGAAGGCGTAATCCAAACAACACACAGAGACCGAGAAGTGAGCCAATGAGAACAAACACGTACAACACCATGGGAGCGGAGACGAACGGAGGGCAAGAAACGTAACGCTGGAACACACCATATGCAAGCGACCCTCTTATTTTTTATGAATATTTTGACCTATTTTCATACTTTCAACAAGGAGCAACACGACCCCAATGGTAATGCAACTATCGGGCACGTTGAAGACGGGAAACGCACCAATTGCGATATAATCCGTCACTCTGCCATCGCCAAGACGATCCACGACGTTTGCAAGCGCCCCACCCACAATAAGCCCGTACGCGATACGCGAGAACATGGTCGAAGCACGTACTGCGATGATCATCACAACAATAAGCGCGCAAGCAATGAGGATTTCCTGCCACGGAGAAGGCAGATGAATACCAAACGCAATGCCAGGATTCTCGGTATGATGGAACATCACCCATTCACCAAGCACATGAATAGGAGAGACGACAAACATCCGAACCACCCATGCGATAAGCAAGCTGAAGAGCAACGAGCCACAACAGACGAGGAAGAGCACCATACACGCACACCATACATCAGAATCAT
>CAZLEW010000070.1:0-4801 GCA_964558635.1 uncultured Candidatus Peribacteria bacterium | reverse complement strand
CTTCGTCAGAGACGCAGAGAGCGACGTGGGTGACCAGGCATCCGCAACGGGAGGCATGGCGACGCTGAAGACGAACAATGCAATGGCGATGAGGGGTGCTTTGAGCATGGCGTCATCGTATCGTGCTCCTCCCCTTCCGTCACGGCACGATTACTGCGAGTGCGCCGCGCGACGCTTCTCTCGCGCCGCCCTCCTGGCATTCACGCGATCGTTCGGATGCACGCCGGTCGATCGCGTACGGCGAATGATCTTCGTTGGCTGTACTCGCTCGACGGTGAATGAAATTTCTTCGATAGGCTTGTCTTGCTCGTCGCGATCCACAGCGGCAATCGCATCAACGACGTCCAACCCCTTCGTCACCCGACCAAAGATCGTATGCTTTCCCTCGAGCCATGGCGCTTCTTTGGTCTGCAATATGAAGAATTGACTCTGGTTTGTATTGGAACCACGATTCGCCATCGCAATAATCCCCCGGCGCATTCTGTAGCCAGAATCCTCATCGCTAAAGGTTGAACCGTAGATACTCTCGCCCCCCGTACCATCGCCCTTCGGGTCGCCTGCCTGGATCATGAAACCATCGATCACCCGATGGAACAGCAATCCGTCGTAGAAACCACTCTCGGCTAAGCGCACGAAGTTCGTCACAGCCTTCGGTGCCGTATCGGCATCGAGCTTCAACGTAATAGCTCCCATAGTCGTATGAAGAATAACCGTATGATCTCCGTGCAGATACGATCCATCCCACTGCGGCACTGTGGGTGCAGCAAATGCGACAGACGGCAGGAGAAGCAAAGAACCGAGGACAGCAGAAAAGATACGCATGCGGGTATCCTACCTCTTCATCCATCCTTGCGGTATCCTTCGTCTATGGATGACATTCGATTTCAAAAAGCTGAGAAGTTCCGCACTGCAGGGAAAAACCCGTATGCGGCAGTGTTTGACCGTTCGCATTCGCTTCTTGCAGCGAAAGATCTGAAGGATGGTTCAGCGGTACGCATTGCAGGACGCATCGTGCTGCTACGTGATATGGGCAAGATGACGTTTGCGACGCTGCAGGACCAATCAGGACGGTTGCAACTTGCACTGCAGATCGAAACAGTGGGCGACGCTGCGTACAAAGAATTCCTCGAAACGGTTGATTTAGGTGATTTTATTGGCGTCATAGGTGAACGCTTTGCAACAAAAAAAGGCGAACCCACGGTAGCCGTGAAGGAGTGGACGATGCTCACAAAGGCCCTCAGGCAGCCGCCAGAAAAATGGCACGGCGTGAGTGACCGCGAGACGATCTACCGCCACCGCTACCTGGATACGATGAGCAACCAGAGCTCGATGGATCGGTTTCTCCTGCGTTCTGCGTTCATCAAGGCGATGCGCGAGTTCTACTGGGACCATAACTTCATCGAAGTCGATTTGCCCGTGCTCGTGAACGCAGCCTCAGGAGCACTTGCAACACCCTTCACCACGCACCACGAGGCGCTGGACCTCGATGTCTACCTACGTATCGCACTCGAGACACACCAGAAGGAATGCCTCGTGGGTGGCTTCGATCGCACATTCAGCATCGGTCCCGTGTTTCGCAATGAGGGTATGGACCCAAGCCATCTGCAAGAATTTACGATGTGCGAGCACTACGTAGCATATTGGGATTATCGCTTAAACATGCGGTTTACAGAAGAAATGCTCCGTACACTTCTCCTTAAAACAATGGGGAGAACGACGGTCCAAATCCCCGACCGCGACGGCGCAGTGCAAACGGTCGACTTCGGCAAACCGTGGCCTACCTACACACTACGCGAACTGATCAAGAAAGACTGTGGCATCGATTATGACGAGTGTGTAACCGCCGATGACCTTCGTACCGCGATGCACGCGAAGAACATCACACTCGATCTCGATATCGGTTCGCTTGGCCGCGGCAATCTGATCGACCAACTCTATAAAAAGGTCAGCCGCCCAAAGATCGTGGAACCGACGTTTGTCACAAACCACCCGATCGACCTTTCGCCGCTCGCGCGCAAAAATGACGACAATCCAGAGGTTACAGACCGATTCCAACTTGTCGTAAGTGGGTGGGAAATCGTGAACGCCTACAGCGAGCTGACGGATCCCGTCGACCAGGCAGAACGCTTTAAGGCGCAAGCAGATGCCAAGAAAGGCGGCGACAGTGATGCACACGGGACGGATGACGAGTACATCGAAGCACTCGAATACGGCTGCCCGCCGTGCAGCGGATGGGGCATGGGGATCGACCGCCTCATAGCCCTCCTCACACAGCAGGATAACCTCCGGGATGTTGTGCTGTTCCCGATGATGAAGCCGACGAAAGAAAGCAGAGAACAGAAAGCAGAGAACAGAAACGACGCGGGAAAAACTTCTGCTGTCTCCTATCTGCTTTCTCCTTCTTCCCCATCCCACCTCCTGCCCGAACACGCGAAGTACGGTCACCTTCTTCCTGCTGCGCACGGCTTACTCGAGACGCACGCCGTGCAGACAAAGCCACACCTCATTGCGACGGGCGCCGCGATGGAGGCCCTCGCACGGAAGTTCGGCGGCGACCCTGCCACGTGGAAGGTTGCTGGTATGCTCCACGATCTGGACTGGGACAATCTTGGCAAAGATTGGGAGAAGCACTGCGGCAGCACGCTTGAAGACATGCTGAAGACGATCGACGCGCCTGCCGAGCTGCTCGGTGATATCCGCGCCCACTACCAGTCGTTCTACGGTGAACAGTACCCGCTGAATTCACTGCTCCGCAAAGCCCTCTACTGCGTCGACGAACTGACGGGGTTCATTATCGCATGTACGAAGGTTCGCCCTGATAAAAAAATCGCCAATGTCGAAGTGAGTAGTGTAAAAAAGAAGCTGAAGGACAAAGCCTTCGCTGCCCAAGTCGACCGCGCACAAATCAGCGCATGCGAAGAATTACTCGGCTTCTCGCTCGACGAGATGATCGGAATCGTGCTGGAGGCGATGAAGAAGGAGGCTGAGAAACTGGGATTGTAAGAATGCCTTGCGTGTCTGGTTCGTGGCTTTGCTCTGGCAAAACACCTCACCATGACACGCATACAGAGAACGGCCTATTTCCTCAACCGCAATCGTCGACGCACCCACGCAATGCCCGCAGCGGCGCCTGCAGCCATAACAGCAACCGTCGCTGGCCCACTATCGTTCAGGTTACCACCTGCTTGAGGACGAGGCCGACCAATGCCACCGTTCGTCGTTCCACCGATAGCACCACCATTCTGATCACCACCAGGTTGGAACGGTATGCGCGCTAATTGATCAGGCGAAATGCCACCCCCTGGTACAACACCTTCTTCTATCTGACATAACCCATTGCAACCATCACCTGGCAATGTGTTAGCGTCGTCACATGCCTCAAGCGGGCGATCGAGCACGCTATCGCCGCAACGACCACGCGTACAATCTGGCCGACAGGCGGCGTTTGGTTTGTCGGAATTTTCAGCGCCGAGATCACAGGATTCGCCCGGTTCAAGAATGGAGTTTCCACAGAAGTTTGGCGTGTAGGCGACATCACGAATCTTGAGGCACTCGCCATCGATGCATGCAAGATCTGCAGGACATTGATCATCGGTGAGACAGCGGCTACACACGCCATTCACACAACGACCCGTATCGCATTGATAATCATATGTACACCGTTGGCTCGTGCCAAGGAGACAATCGTTGCTACAGACATCCTTATCATTCCTGTTTCCGTCGTCACATTGCTCCGCTGGGTCCAGGCGGCCATTGCCGCAGAACGGAGGAGCAATAATACATGTACCAGCAATACAACGGTGATCCGGAGGGCATTCTTCGTTCAGGGTACAGGCGATACATTTCTCGTTCTTACACACACGACTTTCACACTGAGCCGCTGATGTACATTCGCTTTCGACTGAGCGACGACATGTATTCGTACATGCATCGGTATCGATCTGATTACCATCGTCACAGATTTCACCGCGTTCACGTACTCCATTACCACAGACACTCACTGAAACACCGCCAGTACCACCATTGGATCCTGCGAGCGTACCGTTGGTCGAAAATGTGCCATTCACCCCAGAGATCGTTGCAAATGTTCCATCGAAACCGTTTGTTCCGCCGAATGTGCCACAATTTGGAATACGCTCGCAGCGCCTGTTGCTGCATTGTTCACAGACACCGCAATCGAAGTTACTGGAACATTCGTTCACGCACGTCGAGTCTGTACGGCAGATGCCACCCACGCAGTTTTCGCATGTGCCACAATCGAACGTATTGAAGCAGCCACGTGCTGATGATTGGCTTGATGCACTTGATGAAGTTCTGGATGAAAAAGAAGATGTAAATGACGAACTTCGAGAGGAGAGAGAAGAGGTAGACGACGAACTGCCTGTGGAGAGGCACTGCGCGGTGCAGCGAGGATTCGATGTATCGTAGATGCACGAAAGAGCTTCGTTTGCACAATCAGCATCGACATTACAAAGCTTGCCGCCTCCCCATGCACCACAACGCTTGGCGCCGCCCGTCACTGCTGCGCAGATACGACATTGAGCATCGACAACGCATTTGATACTTGAATTTTTGTTACACACACTGCCGTTATCGCACTGTTCTCCTTGCTGAAGGACCTTGTCACCGCACTTCTCTATCTGACACTTGTCACTACAGCCATCGTTGCTCAAGTTATTGCTGTCATCGCAACTTTCATCGCCCTCTTTAAGACCGTTCCCACACAGTTGACACTGACAATTTTTGCACGATGCGCCAAAGTCACACTTCACCGCGTTCCCATCGCATGTCTCACCTGGAT
>CAZLEW010000069.1:4150-4931 GCA_964558635.1 uncultured Candidatus Peribacteria bacterium | reverse complement strand
GTGATGTACTAGAAACATATAATCTCTGATGAAAAAGCCTCCCTCATCCTCCATCGGCACGATTCCTGAGGAAGGAATAGCAATTGCATCATTGGAACATGGTGGATGGAAAAGGTATGACATGAGTGCTAGCTCTGACACAAGTGGGACGTTATCGACCGCGTGTATGAACATTATTGATCTCATGAAGTGCTTTTCTGATATGCTTCGCATGCAGATCGTTTTGTTACTTGAGCAGACTCCACAAGGCGCTGGAGAATTAGCCAAACATTTGAAAAGTAAGGGGCTCGGTTCTGTGTCGCAACCTGGTGTATCGCATCATCTAGATTTGTTGCGTAGGTATGGTATGGCTTCTTCAGTGCGCATTGGAAAGAGCATGCCGCATACTCTGTCCCAGCAATGTCATTCATTTCTAGGAATCATTCGTTCTATTCGCTCTCCGAAAGAGGCAGATGATCTCACGATTGTTACCACAATGGCAGAGTTCGTTATGGAGCCAACACGTGTGCAAATTTTGAGGATCCTTGAAGGGGGATCATCGAATGTTTCAGCGATGTGCGATACGTTGGATCAATCTCAACCAGCAGTGTCGCATCATTTAGCAAAATTGCTGAAGAAAGAAGTGCTTGCGATGGAAAAACATGGGAAGTGCAACATCTATTCGTTGAAGGATCGCGCACGATCGTATCTTCGTGCCATTGCTGAACTGGAAGCATTGGTGCAGGGATAAGCATCGTATTCTTTGCTACAATCATGCCATGTCATTTATCGATTCCCTCCC
>CAZLEW010000069.1:0-4140 GCA_964558635.1 uncultured Candidatus Peribacteria bacterium | reverse complement strand
GCATCCTTAAGCGCATGCGGAGTCCTGAGGCGTATGAACGTTTACGGGAAAACGTGAAAGGTCCGGAGGATCTTGAGAAGGCTCTCGATCGTTCAGAGAAAATGGCAGAACTTCATTTTGCGTTGGCATCCGATTCGACTGCGCATGAACGCCTGAAAGCACTGATCGATCGCGCCGTACAGGAAGACGGTATCGAGAGCGTGCTTGAGCAAGGGGCTGCTTTCAGCGAAGCGGGAAGTGCTGCCGTGCGTGAGGGGCATTTCACGCTAGCTGTCTCGGTTGTTCCTCAGACACACGAAGATGCGCTTATGGTGGTCCCAGAAGGAAACGTCGCAGAGAAGGTGCCGGTGAGAATGTCCTTGATGGAAACGTGTGTGTCTCAACTCATGACGAACGCATAGAAGCGCGTTGTCAGATCGTGACGAACAGGATTCCGAAGCAACAGACGAAGAGGAAGACGAGTTGCATGTGGTCCGCACCGTACTCTCGTTCGCCTTTCGATTTCAAGCATGTAAGAAGAAATAGCCCTTGCTGTAGAGGAAAAAGTTGAACACATTAGTACTTCAGTCATGCGGAACGCTCAGAAGTGTATTGCATTTTTTTGTTTACTCATAGCGAAAAAACAGTAGATTCATTCGTGAATATTCATGGTGTACTGTTGTACAATCACTCTTGCGGGAGATTGTGTGTGGAAAACTCCACGACGGCATCATCCGGTGCCGCAGTATTGGGAATATGTTTGCCGCAGAGGGTGCAGACATGATCAACCATCCACCCCTTGCTGCCGCGGTAGTCGAGCCCTCGTGGTTCCATGAGACCAAGGCAGAGCGATGCGCGGTCGCCGGGGCCATCGCGATCGACGTGCTTGCTCCAGAGGCAGTAGGGGCAGTGATTGCGATAGCTGCCGCTTGCCAGTTCCTCCACATCTTTTCCACAATGCTCACACGTGAAGGCCTCTTGTCGTGCGATGAAGGGCATATCAGAGTAAATCTAATATGCGAAGTACGCTACCGTATGGGTCATATCGTACGACTCTCAAACCACCCGCGTAGTCCGACGAAACGGTTGTGTATGGTTCGGGTTCATTGCTTGAAAAATGAATGACTTTCGAATGTGCATTTCGTGTATCACTCCGAAGGAGACGAACGGCTTCGCTGTACGAGATTACATCATTTGCACCCGGTTCCTGTGGTGTATTGAGGGAATGCATACGTCTTACACATTAAAAAGGAAGTTAAACATGTCTCCGTCTTTCACGATGTATGCCTTTCCTTCGAGGCGCAGTTTTCCTGCTTCTTTCGCCTTCTGTTCGCCGCCGTACTTCACAAAGTCGTCGTAGGCGATCGTCTCTGCGCGGATGAAGCCCTTCTCGAAATCTGTATGGATGACACCTGCGGCTTGTGGCGCCGTGGAGCCCTTGAGGACGTTCCAAGCGCGGACTTCTTTTACGCCAGCGGTGAAGTACGTGATGTAGCCGAGTGCGTGGTAGGCACATTGGATCAATCGATCGAGACCGGACGACGTCACACCCAGGTCAGCGAGGAATGCGAAGGCATCGGCCGGGGGGAGATCGATGAGCTCTTCTTCAATTTTTGCGGAAATGCAGACCACGTCGGCAGAAGAGGGGAGGCCGAGTTGCACTTTTGCCGCATCTGCGGAAATCGTTGCGAGTTCGCTTTCCGAGACGTTTGCCGCGTAGAGCATCGGTTTCATCGTGAGGAGCTGGAATCCCTTCGCGAGGGGGACATCCTCGGGCAAAAGTTCCGCGTTGCGTGCGGGGTTTCCTTCGCGCAGTGGTACGGCGAGCTTCTCGCAGACGGAAAGTTCCAGTGCCAGGTCTTTATTATTCCGGGCACCGTTCTTCACGCGATCGATGCGCTTTTCAATGGCTTGCAAATCCGCGAGTACGAGTTCGAGTTCGATGATCTCACGGTCTCGCTTTGGGTCGACCGTGCCCTCGACGTGGATGACATCGCCCCCCTGGAAGATACGCACGACATGGCAAATTGCATCGACTTCGCGGATGTGACTGAGGAATGCATTGCCGAGCCCCTCGCCTGTACTTGCCCCCTTCACGAGACCGGCAATATCCACGAATTCGATTGCTGCAGGGACGATCTTCTCTGGCTTCACGATCTCCGTCAGCTTCGCCAAGCGTTCGTCTGGCACCTCGACAATGCCAACGTTTGGCTCGATGGTGCAGAATGGGTAGTTTGCTGCTTGAGCTCCTTTACTGCGCGTTAGGGCATTAAATAGGGTAGATTTCCCCACGTTGGGAAGGCCGACGATTCCGATTTTGAGCGCCATTGGACGCTGAGGATAGCCGTTGAAGGATTCTAGTTCTTCCCTATGAGATTGACAAAATAAACAAAAAATAGAAATATACTTCATATGACTCCTCCTAACTTTGCAGGGTTAAAATATTTTGCATTGGAGAGAAAAGGAATACATAGGAGCCAAAGATGTTCGAAGAAATATGGTAATCATCCTCAGTCGCATGAAACACAGCCTTCCTGAATATTCATTCGAATCGACTTCACCGGCAGCGTTCAGTGATTTGCAGCAAGGGGGGCTGACGGTAAATGGGTGTCGCATGACATTAACGGCAAGTGTGAAACGCATCATTCTAGAGAAACCTGCTCTGTATCCGGATTGTGAAAAAATTACGCTGTGGATCCCGCGGATGGACAATGAAAAGTTCCAGCGTCCTGCCATAAGTTATTCACCAATCGTTGGCCGAAGTTATCTCATTACGCAAAGAACATCGGAAGAATATTTTGAAATTTTTCCGCAGTTGGCTCAGATACTGAAAACGCGGAAACATATTTGGGAGCTTGGACCAGGATTGTCTGATTGTTTAGATACATCGAAACATCGCGATAGTTCTTGTGTGTTTTTTGATAGCGCTCCGTATGATCTTTTGTATGCCATTTCCGATTGTGTGCTTCAAAATCCTTCTCTCTTAGATGTTGTCGTACAAGGAGAGCGGAACGGTCAACGTGTAGAACACGCATTATCTCTGTGGCGCGATCGAAGTGCTGAGCGACTCACGGACGTTTCTGCAACATTAATTCAAGGTGCGTTCCCTCAATCCTTAGATCAAGCAGTGGGTTTACCTGATCCCGATCTCATCGTGGAACATAATGGTCCCGGGGTTTGTTTCTTTGATGAATCGACAGTGAAGAAGCAACTTGGCTCAGAAAAATTGAAAGATGCGCGTGCCCTTTTACGATTGAGGGAAATACGAGAGTATGTTCAGCGTCTCGTGCTTCGACTTGCTCCAAACGGATACGTACTATTTCGATTGAGCAGAAAGAATGGTCGATTCATTCATTTGGAGATGCAAAAGGAAGAGGCAATGGAAATTCTCTCGTCAATCGCCTAATGATGCTTTTGCATGCAGTATTTGAGTGAATTGACAAATATTACAACTATGATAAAGTAACTCTCCTTTATGACTCGTACCCTCCTGATTCTCATTGGTTTGTGTGTGTTATTGGGCATTTCGACCCATGTTCTTGGCGCGGAACAGAAGCAAGCCCCGTGGATTACCCGCGAGGGTGCGGTCGCCATGCTCGTAGAATCGAAGCCGGCGTGGCGCGCAGAGCTTGCTGCCATTCGTGCAAATCCTGAACCGATGCCCCTGTACAGCGATACCGATCAAGGTGAGTGGTACATTCCCTACCTTGAGGTTGCGTTTACGCATGGGATTATTTCTGCGACTGATTTTCATCGCGAGTTTCGGCCGGGCGAACTCTTGAAGCAGGGCGAAGCGATGGCGCTCCTTGCACGGTACGCCGCGATGCATCGAAACTGCCGCACGAAGAGCCAGACCACCCACTGTCGAGTCCGCTGCATGTGCAGGCGGGGTACGACATGGGGTTGAAGCCACCGACGCCGTTTGAATCGTGGAATGTCATCCGACGTTCTGCGTGGTATGACCTTGCGAAGTCGGCTGGAGTGCCAAATCCTGCCGCAATCGTCGTGACGATTCCTGTAGTGATACCAACGGTTGTTCCGCAGCTCCTGCCTGTGACCGGTCCTTCTTTGCCAGCGCCAACCCCCGATCTTCAACCGATCTTCCCCGTACAGCAGCAAAATCCAGCAACGGGGTACAAGCCAGCATCGTCTGCGCCTGTA
>CAZLEW010000068.1:0-5067 GCA_964558635.1 uncultured Candidatus Peribacteria bacterium | reverse complement strand
GTCGTTGTCACTGATTGGTCCTTCACTCCTGAGGTGATAACGGTGAAGAAGGGAGAGAAAGTGCAAATACGTTTGAAGGGAGACGAGGGAATCCATAGCCTCCTTATGACAGATCTTGGGATCAATGTGCGCGTCGAGGCCGATGCAGAGGTCATTGTCGATATTCCGACCGATGTAGCCGGTACGTTTAATGGTCGATGTGGCGTGCCGTGCGGCCCAGGCCATCGTGATATGCTGCTGACGATTCTTGTTGAATAAGAACCTATGAAACGCCTCCTTCCCGCCATCGCTATCATTGCGTTGTGTATCGCGATTCTTGTCGTATTTCGTCGTTCGAACGAACCTGTGCCAAACCCTGATCCTAACCATACGCATGTGGACTTCCTTGTGATGCTTGATGGCCAGGCGATTGATTTTTCAGGAGACGCATTCATGACAGGTGCATCAACGGATGATCACACGCGCGATCCGTCACTCTCGCCGTTGCGAAAATTCTTGCACCTTCACGATGGCATTGGAAATGTGCTGCATCGTCATAAACCAGGTCTCACACTTGCCGATTTCTTCGAATCGCTCCATGTCGGTTTTTCCGTCGAGTGTATCGTCTATCGCGCACCATTGGAGTATCCGATCCAGTGTTCCGATCATCCATGGCGCATGGTGGTGAATGGTCAGGAGCGTCCTTTTTCGCTTGATTTCGAATTTGCCGATGGTGATAGAATTCTTCTGACGACTGCGACCGATGATCTTACACTTCAGGCAGAAGTCGCAATGCTCTCGGATGAAGCATGTCGCTACTCGCAGACGTGCCCGTGGCGTGGGAAGCCCCCAATCGAGAATTGCATCGCCGATCCTGAAGTTCCGTGTATTGCCCCCTGAATTCATGAGCGACACCTCTCCCATTCCTCCGGCAGACGATACGGTTGATCTGCAGCAAGCGCTTGCAGCTGCCCTCGTCGAGATTGCACGTCTGAAAGACTTAGCTGGTCGTGCACAGGCAGACGTTCAGAACGCGAAGCAACGTATGGAACGCGAGGCCGCCGATCTCCGATCGTTCGCGGCAGAGGGCGTCATCCGTCGCATATTGCCGACGCTCGACAATTTCCAGCGTGCGTTTAGCGCGGTGCCTGCTGATATCGCCAGTCATGAGTGGGTTAAGGGGCTGACCGCTATTGAACAGGATTTGTTGAAGCAGGTCTTCGACATGGGTCTTTCGCGCATGCAGTCACTCGGGGCGGTGGTTGATCCCGCTATTCATGACATTATTACGGTCGGCCCAGGAGACGACGGGAAAGTGATTGAAGTGTTCGAAGAGGGGTATACGCTGAATGGCAAAGTGCTTCGCCCAGCGAAGGTCCGCGCGGGGAGTGCTGCAATAGAAGAGTAATTCAGCCTTGAACCGTACGAGCAAGCACAAGAATGACGAGGATCCCAAGGGTATTCATGGTCACACAGATCACGGCGAACGCACGCTCACTGAGCTTTGTGGAGCCGCTGAGCAGGGCGACGCCGATTTCATCAGGTAATGGCGACGCAATGACGATGCTCGCCATAACCCAGAGCAACGCCTTGCGCACACGTTCGGGTGTTGTTTCGTGGTGGAGTATGCGGTGAATACGGTCAATCATGCGAGTGTGACGTAGGCGCTCGAGCTCGTTACCAAAAAAGCTGATACGCAGAAGCTCGAAAATGACGAGATCCGAGAGGAGTGCGCCGATGCCCGCGAGTGGGGCAGCGATCCAGGGGTTTACCTCGTGGGCTATCGCGACGAACGCAGCGATGGCAAACGGCGTCGTGAACCCGTAACTGAAGAGTAATCCCGCAGCAAAGACGCCCGGATAGCCAAAACCGTGTACCCGCCCATCGAGCCACTCGAACATTCCTATCTGGTACAGCACGTATGCCGCGCCCATACAGATGCCGAGGCCTAGAAGTCGGGGGTACGAAAGCATTTCACGCATCCGATCATTATACCAAAAAGATGCCTTTTTCTCAATGGGCTGCTAAGAAGCGCCTATCAGCCTCGTATGCTCTTTTGAAAGGCATCTCCCTTTTCTTCAACCCTTCGACAGGCTCCCGCCTTCGTCTCTGGGCTTCGGACGGACAGGCAGGGTGACAAGTGACATTACACCTGTGAGGTGATTGCCATACGAAAAGCATCTCCCTTTTCTTCAAAGCACTTAAACATCCCATAGCTGGGGGAGGCGGTCGAAAGGAGTGCGATTGCTCCTTCTGGTGTTTTTTCTTTCGCAAGGCGTACGGCGTCGTCCATCGATGCAACGTCGATGAGCTCGATAGCTGCATGAACCTGTTCAATCGCACTGCGGATGCGTGGGCCAGAACCAGGGAAGAGGAGGACAGTCTTCACGCTTGAGTCCTTCAGTCGTGCTGCAAGTCCCGAGAAATCATTTCCGCGGTCTTGGCCGCCGAGGATGATGGTTGAGACGTCGTCTCCAAGGGCCTCGAGTGCAGCGATCGCAGACTCGGGCGTGGTCGATATCGCGTCGTCGACCCAGCGAATGCCGTGGTGCACCCCGAGTGGCTGAAGACGGTGGGGGAGGGGCGTGAACGCCTTCGTCGCCGCAATGGCGATAGCACGTTCGATGCCAAGATCTTCGCAGACCTTCCAGGCGAGCGCGATGTTCTCGCGGTTGTGCTCGCCAATGAGTTTGATATCCGTCAGTGCGACGGGACAGTCATGTGGTTGCACGGGGATCTTGCGACCGTGGCCCTCCTGCGCAATCGAAACGGCTCCGGGGGAGTCGGCGTTGAAGAACACGGCATCGTTTTCCCCCTGGAATCGTGCGATATGTTTTTTGGCTTCAAGGTAAGCATCAATCGATCCATGGTAATCGAGGTGTTCAGGAAAGAAGCTCGTGACGACCGCAATGTGCGGCGACGATGTCGCGTGTTCAAGCATGTAGCTGCTCATTTCGTGCACGAAGATCGTCCCCTTTTTTGCATCGGCAATGTGCGCGATTGACGGTTCACCGATATTCCCGACGAGATGAATGCCTGCCTTGCCGGCAGGTAGATCTTTCCCTGCGTGTTGCAGCATCGCCGCGATGAGCGAGCTTGTGGTGCTCTTTCCTTTGCTGCCCGTGACGCCGATCACGATTGAACCAGAATGAGCGATCGTATCGAGGAAGATCTGTACTGCACCCGTCATCTTCGTCGCGTGCTTCTGCAATTCGTCGTTCATTGGGATGCCAGGTGTCTTGATGATCACGTCGAATTTTCCCAGGTTCTCCAGCCATCCTTCGCCCACCTGCAACCAGTGTTTGTCCGAATCTTTCGGGATGTCGGCGTTCTTATCGGCGATCGTGATTTCCGCATTCGGTGCGTACTGTTCGAGGGCTTTCACCGTTGCCTTTCCTTCTTTTCCGTACCCGAGGACGCACACGGTTTTTCCGTTGAGGTCAGAGATGTTCATGTGCGCGGTAGGACAGAGAGGAGTAACGGACTGAGGCAGTGCTCGTCACTTGGTTCCAGTGCTTCATCCACAAACTTCTTGCTGTCGCTTGCGAGGGGAGAGTGCAGGTAGTCGCGCATCGCCTCGCTATCGTCGTATCCGTTCCGTTCGTGTGCCAGGTGAAATGCTGCTGCCGTTTCGCGGGGTGTGCCGACGCATTCAAACGGCTTGTGGCCTTCGAGGCCGAGGAGTTCTTTGTAGAGGGGTACGAGTGCAGGGTCTCCCAGGACATCGCCGCCTTGAAGTGTAACAACCTGTTCCTTGGGGAGGAATGCTGCGAGGAGAAGGCCTGTAAATGCGCATTTCGGGCATGTGCGACACCAGAGTGTTTTCTGCTTCTCGCCGAAGCCAACTTTCCAATTTTTATTACAACTGGTGAAGAGTGGTAGAGCCTGCGTGAAGCGCACGAATTCCTGCACGATGCGGAGCTCGCTCCAGGGTCGAAGCAGACTGACGTATTCGACGTTCGTGTCGCAGGTGTCGCGGAGGTGCGTTCTGAATGCGCGTTCAAATTCCAGCGATTTGCTCCATTGGTGGTTGATTTCCAACTCGTTCCAGATCGTATTCCCTTCGTTTGCGCTCCGTTCGTTGCTGAAGGCGACGACGTCGAACCCTGCCGTTTCAGCCACGAGCATCGCGAGAGCAGAGATGATTGCCGTAATGGGGACGTGACCGTTGAGTGCTCCTTTGGCGTTGAGTGCGAAGAGAGCGGGATCGAGGCGTCGGTCGACGATAAGCATCGGAAGGCCGAGAGCTTTTGCGAGCGTATCGATCGCACCGTGAGCCCCCACGCGTAAAAGCGTGACATCGTGCCCGGCTTCTTTCAGAAGCATTGCAGTCACGACCGAATCTTTCCCCCCGCCAAACGGTACGAGGATTCTCCGTTTCTTTTGTTCGGGATGTGCATTGTCATTCTTCGTCGGGTTCGGGATGACAACACTTTCCGTATTCGACGTGAAGTGCACAATGCCCTTCGGGTCGATCTTGTTTCTGTAGAACAGTTCACCCAAGCCTTTCTCATACACGCTCTGAAAGAACGCAGCATCAGCAGGGGAGACGGGGTGGGTGATCTCGATTTCTTTCGGGAGCGATGTTTTGTAGTAGCTGATACCCGCAAAGACATGGAGTGTCCCGAGGAGGCGCTCGACCGTTTCCGGATCTCCACCCGTACACGCACCCGGCAAATGGTACGTTTCTGTGTAGCTTTCGCCATCGAGCATGTACTTCAGTTCGATGTCCGCCGTTTCGGGGTCATACGAATGCCAGTGGATATGGAGCAGGTCGGAGCGATGCATAACTGTAGCATACCCCATCTATTCGATACCGTCTGGTAATGTTGGTGCCATGGGAGGGACTTGAACCCTCAATCCCGTAAGGGAACGCGATTTTGAGTCGCGCGCGTATACCATTCCGCCACCATGGCCCATATTCATAATAGCGGATTGTTCTGTAGTTTCTACAGTACAATGATGCATGTATGGTTCGCCCTGATATCGACTACCTCCGACGTATCCACAATCGCGCAAATCTGGCGACATTGCTCCATGACGGACAATTTTTAGATGCTCAGAAGCTCTTTTTTTCGGTGGTTGAAG
>CAZLEW010000067.1:3515-5421 GCA_964558635.1 uncultured Candidatus Peribacteria bacterium | reverse complement strand
CGTAGGTGAAGCACAGACCATACTTCACATCAATCAGGCTTTGAAGAACTATTTTTTGAGCTGGCGGCGGTACACTTCTGCGAGAGCCTCTGCGTACTCCGGCGAATATTTCAGGCCGGCCTCGAGGATTGCCCGCTTGGCAAGCTCGTACGGATTTGTCCACCGATCAAGATCAACCCAGTTTCCCGATCGTGCCACCCCATTCAAGGTGACACTCTGGATTTTCTCCCGGCTTGCCCTCGTTGTCCCCAAAGATACCGTGCACTTTGATGGATGACCACGGAACAACTCGCCGTAGCTCCACACACCCCTATGGCTTCCGGTTTTGCCCACGATCACCAGAACATCGTTACGACCCGGCATATCGAGAATGGGCATCAAATCGTTTGTATCATTGACACGAACGTAACCCTCCTGGGCGGAAAGCTCGTTGGAGCGACTCTTAAGCCAGCCGTACTCAGGGTCGGTCACCTTCTCGTTGCCGATGAAATACTCGACTTCCAGCCATTGATCATGCCTTGCTTTCCCGTCGAGGAAAGATCTGCCGGCGTAGTCAGAATGCGGCGTCTCCGTCTTTGTGAATATACCGTTGGCTTCCTTGAAGAGGTTCCAAAGGAAATCCCGTCTTGGCTTCGTTGCATCAACCCACCGACGAACGATGTCGGTAAGCTGTTCAACGTCGCCATCCGTCCACTCGAACACCGCGTCCTTCTGGACAAGGGGCTTCATCAGACCGATCCTATGAGCCAAGGCGAATGCATTCACTTTCTTTGCATTGTACAGCGAACACGGTTCTTGCTTGCCATACTCGAGGGCTTGCATCCACCAACCAGGACCTGCATTGGCTGTCAACAAGTCATACACGCTCTGAACCTTATCCAAAAGTCGGGCGCGATCTTGCTCCACTGCCTGCTCCGCAGCCGTGCGTATGATCTGCGCCTTCTCTCGTCGTGCATTTTCCTCTTCGTTGACAGAGCGAGTAATAGATTCGATGACAGAACGAACTCTCTTAATTTCTCCATCTACATCTCCGCTGCTCGCTGGAACAATAAGTGCGCCTGGTACGGAAATGCCATATCTGCGAAGAAGAGAAGTATCGACATACGGCGATGCGCTGATAAAGACGCCATCACCCCTTTTGCTGATCGTTGCACGCGCATGCTGTAGGAAAGCTCGGAGAGTGGCATCTTGCTGTACTGTTTCATCTTCAATTTCGACGAACCGCCCTTTTCTCTGCGATTTCCTTACATCATCGCCAGAACCTTTTCCTCCGGTATTGAGTGGATTCGGCATATGATTGACAGGGTGCTATATTTGACATTATATATAATTTTCAGTATTATGTCAATGTGCAGTCTCTTAGATTGCACCTTGTTCCTTCAAATGTTGCGCAAAACCCTTCTCCCTTTTTAGGTTCTTTGATATGCAGAGAATCTGCAAGGGAGAAGGCATACCGCCAAGCTCCGACTCTCGCGCCCTTCGATGGGTAAGAAAGGATTTATGTCCACCTCAACCTCAACGTTCAGGCGCGTAACCGCCCCGACCAGCCTCCGTCGCAGCTTCGCCATCACCCTCGGCCTGTCCGAAGGGTACGGCGACAGTGCGAAGCTCCACACCCAGCAGGAGGTCGTGGACGCCGCGCTCGCCTACATGAAAATGAAGGCGGCGAACGGACAGCCGTACCTCACCGGCACCGTGTCCGCCGTGGGCACAGTGATCTACGCCTGGCACGATGGGCCGGGCAAGTCCGGCGGCGGCACCGAGGCCAACCTCACCTTCATGGGTGAGGTCAGCGTCCTGTACAACGCCGACACCACCAACGAGCAGGTGGAGGCGATGTTGGACGAGTTCGCCGCTCATCTGGGCGGCATCCTCGGACAGACCCGCGTCTATGTCGCGTACTGCG
>CAZLEW010000067.1:0-3505 GCA_964558635.1 uncultured Candidatus Peribacteria bacterium | reverse complement strand
ACAAGACGTGGGTGCTGCAGGCGGAAAAGACGGAAACGCCCACGGGCGAGACTGTCTAGTGCAACGTTTCGCCCTCGTCTTCCCTTCGGGGAGGGCGGGGGCACTTTTATAATTACATTCATAGACACAAACTCCTAGAAGCACCCATCACGGTTGTAATAGATTCCAGCAACCCGCTCCAACCTGCGCGCTGTGGCGCTTCGGTTGGCAAGCCAGTAACCCGCTCCAAACTAAAATTCATTCTATTTGACGATTTGAACACATATACAATCCAACTGGTAACCGAAATACAACTTCATTTCTCTGCAGAAGAATACGGATGTAGGATTTATGTATGGAAAAACAGTGTTTACGCGATTTACTCAACCTCATCAACAGTTATTCGAGTATCTATCGCGGGCCCTATTTACCATCTCGTATAGGTCGCATTGCCGCTGAACACGGGAGCGAAATACTACGAGAATCATTAGCCGATCATGTAGGTGCATTGCCGATCGTTGCTACATTTCTCTATCCATACATCGGAAAAGAGCTCAATCTTGGCAAGGTACTGACCATGCTTGCAATCCATGATATTGGGGAGATAGTTGTAGGTGATGTACTAACAGTCAAAAGACAAAAGACTTCTAACGAAATAGAAGATGAAAAAGAAGCTGCCTTATCATTGCTCCATCCATATTATCACCCATTCTTCAAAGAATTTGAAACGAACGAATCACTTGAAGCAAAATTCGCGCATTCTATCGATAAGATCTCGCCGAATCTGTATGAACTGATCATTGATAAAAAAATGGCCAAGGAGCGTCATGCACACTTTGGTTTCGATATCGTGCAAGCAGTCGAGAATGATAAAAGTGTGATGACATGGAATGAGTTTTTGACCAGATTCTATGATGAACTCATTCATCAAACAAAAGAACGGTTTGCAGACACACACTCCTAGCCTGACTCATCATCAGCCTTCGCTTGCGAGCTTCCTCCTTCGCCTCTTGACTGCGTCGGTTGGCAGGCCAACGCGTCTACACCTTCATATTTGCCTTGAAGCCGCCGTATCACATGCTTTTTAAGTTTGAATTTTTGTTCAAATTCACTATCAATCGCGCAGAATCATTTACAGCTCACGCTTCTTTAAAAGCGGAAGTGGCGGCGTAAACGGCCGAATGCCGAAAGCGCGAATGGAGTCCTTTTTGATTTCTCCGACAACGAGAACACCATCACCTACGGCGATATCCCGACCCTCTGGAAACTGCGTACCTGAAGTCACATCGATCACGAATGTTTGCCCATCGGGACCAAGAATCACGTACCCATTGTCTCGTACCTCTGAAACAGTACCCGGAAAAAGATTGTGGAATCGCCATGCTCCATACCCTCGTGTGAGCGGATCGCTCAGAATACCGCGACGCGGTGGTGGTGGCTGCCACTGTGCATACAGTGACGTACGACTGAAAAGGAACCCTCCCCCGAGCGTGAGGACAACGAAAGCAGCAAGGAACAGAGACAATGATTGATGTTTCCAGGTGAAAAGCTTTCGAAGAATAATGGCAATCCCTACGTGCAACAGAAAAAAGGCGATAATGGGAGGCCACGGAAAAGACTGCAAAAAGACAACAACGCCGAGGAGCCCGAAACTAAGCAGCAACCAAAACCCACTGCGGATAATCATGGTGAAGAGAAACCCTGCACAAATCATAGCCAGCACCGCAAAGAGCAGAACTGTAAGCAAATAGAACGGACGCGTACGAACGATGCTCTGCATTGCTATTGATGGAGGTTTCATACGAAAGGGAGGAAAGCACAAAAGTACTGCTATGAACCGAGAATAGATGCCAGGCCGTATGCCCCGAGCACGCCAGCACCGATATTGAAAATCAGATTACCAATTTCAAGCGGTGCCATGATCTTTCGATACGGATACCGTGCAATCCCCATAGGGATGAGGAGCCAGTCATTTGAAAAAGGAGACATCGCACCATAGATCATGAGAGCGGTGGCAAACTTCCAATACGTTAAGCTGATGAACCACTTCTGGAATCGTTGAATGAAAGAGAAAAGACTGTGAGAAGCGATAGTACCACCCGAGAACCCCAGTAGATACGACGTAGAATCTCCCGTTGCCTGACCAATGGTTGCCACAATGCCTAGGAGAATTGGGTTCATTCCCCCCGCTGCAAATGTCATGAGCACAAGATGGTACGGAATGGGAATGATGATAGAAATTCCACCGATGAAGGACAGAACGAGCGTTGTAATATATCCGTTCTGCGTACCGAAAAAATCGACGATCTCACCAGGCGTGAATTGGTACATCAACAATGTCCATATGCCAAAAATGACAAACGGAAGCACTGGAAGAAAGGTAGAGAGCGTTGTCTTTCGTGACATATGTTCAAAAGGGATTAACTCTTGATCGTTGACCAATACGCATCGGCCTCCGTTTCCATCACGCGTAATCGCCGATAGTAATCGGGGTACTCTTTCAAGTGTGCCCATGCAATTTTCCCCGTAACAAGCGGATCATCGTTCGTGACATTCGTCTCAGGATCGCGCGTGCCATGCTCGTACTCCACTTCCATCCCGTAGCGAAAATCTTCGACCTCAAACTTCGCAGTACTCCACTGAATGCCGATGGATGTTGCGACTGCTTCAGCGTCGCTGATTGAAACTGTTTTCTTCATACAACGAATGCTACTCCCATTTGAGAAAGTTCCTAATAGGCAGCTACACTCACTTCCGATGTCCTCCTTCTGGAACATACTCAAAGAAAGTATCGTCGAATGGCGACGCGACCATGCGGGGCAACTTGCGGCTGCAACGGCGTATTACACGGTGTTCTCCATTGCCCCGCTCCTCATTATCGTCATCGCAATGGTGGGCCTGTTACTCGATCAAGCAGATGTTGAAGCCTACATCCTGCAAGAGCTGCGAACCCTGGTTGGCCAGCAAGGGATGGGCGCAATCGCATCCATGCTCGATGCTGCACGCCGCAGCCCTCACTCAACCGTCACATCGATCATTGGGTTTGGGATCCTCATTTTCGGTGCAAGCAGACTGATGGAATCCCTTCAAGATTCGTTCAATTTCATCTGGAAAATCGAAACACACCCGCATGCAAATACGATCGTTGTCCTCTTCCTCAAGCGCCTCTTCTCACTCGGAATGATCTTGACGCTCGGATTCCTCCTTCTCGTTTCGCTCGTTCTCTCTGCTGCAGTGAGCATCGTGATCGAGTTCATTGCACACCAACTGCCGATGATCGCCGTACTGCTTCCGGTTACACACTTTCTCCTCTTATTCCTTGCGATCACGATGCTCTTTGCCGTGTTCTTCAAATTTCTGCCAGACATCACAATCCCCTGGAGTGCTGTATTCCCTGGAGCGACGGTTACTGCCCTCCTCTTTACGATTGGGAAAGTCGTCCTCGGCACACTCCTCGGTCAGTGGGATTTCACATCAGCGTACGGTGTCGCGGGGTCGATCGTGGTCCTCCTCCTGTGGATCAACT
>CAZLEW010000066.1:2638-5433 GCA_964558635.1 uncultured Candidatus Peribacteria bacterium | reverse complement strand
CGATGAGGGTGAAAAGAATAGAACCGATATCCCAGATGACCCGACCTTGTGGTACTGCAAAGCGGTCACGTGCACGATTTCAGCGTGCTTCGATGGCAGTGATAATGATTACGATATGCTCCCTGATTCGGCGGATGCGGGCTGCTATCGCTACAATGTTGCGGGATCACGTTCTCCTGATGGTGGCTCATTCCTTGGGCTCCTGCTCGCTCAGTCGTCACCACTGTTGCCGATCCCACCAGAAGAATATTTGCCAGGGAAAGACGACGAAGCATGCCCCGTCGATACCGTCGATCGTGGGTCATTCTGTGCACTTACATGCGATATTGGTGAGTTGTGCCCTGGTGGTTTGGTCTGCCCTGAGGATGGCGTATGTCCGATTCTTTGTCCTAATGGAGCGATCGACGATGGAGAACAGTGTGATGATGGCAACATGATCGATGGCGATCTCTGTAATAATATTTGCCGCCTTTCAGAATGTACGGGAACGTCGTGCCCTCACTGTGGGGATGGCTTCTTGCAAGAGGAGATCGGAGAGCAGTGTGACGATGGGAACGAAGAGAACGCCGATGCATGTACCAATAATTGCCGTATTCGTTGCGACAGCGATGATGATTGTGATGGCACATGTGACATCGTCACGCAACAGTGCCTACCGCCCTTGTGTGGTGATGGAGAGGCGAATCAGCCGTGGGAACGGTGTGATGACGGGAATATCGTGAATGATGACCTCTGTAATAATCAGTGCCAACCTACCTGCAAAGGTGATGCTGATTGTGAATCAGGCCGGTGTGATAAAGAACAGCAAGTGTGCAAGACACTCTGTGGCAATGGATTTGTGGATACTCAGGAACAGTGCGACGACGGAAACACGATTGATAACGATGCATGCACGAATCAGTGTATTCGTCATTGTAGTGATGATTTCACCTGTGATTGTGATGAAGAGAAGGGGATATGCCGTCCCCTCTGTGGGAATGGGCGTATCGATTTTAAGGAAGCCTGTGATGACGGTAATACCGTCGATCGTGATGCATGTAGTAATCGCTGCCAGGTGCGGTGTCGGGCGGGAACACTCTGTCCTGATGATCAGGCTTGCCCGCAAAACGGCATTTGCCCTGTGGTGGGCGTATGCGGAGATGGTCTTATCAATCAAGAGTCAGAACAGTGTGATGACGCAAATCAGAGCAATACCGATCGCTGTACAACACTCTGCCGCGTGCGATGTCAGCAGAATGGAGAATGCCCAAACGGGCTTATCTGCCTCGGAGAACAGTGTGCAGAGTGTAGTAGTAATCTCCAGTGTGAGAATGGATTTTGTGTCGATGGGCGATGCCGACCTGCATTACCACTTTGCGGCAATGGTATCGTAGAATCTGGTGAGGCGTGCGACGATGCAAATAGCGATGATACAGACGGCTGTACGTCGCGTTGTCTCTTCCCTCGGGGGCATGCGTGTATTGGCTCTGCGCAGTGTCAGACGCTCCTCTGCCAAGGCAATGCGTGCGTTGCATGTGCTGGCGATGGCGAATGTGGGTCGGGCTTACGGTGCGCGGAGGGTAATTGCTTGTTTGGCTCTGTGCAGTGTGGCGACGGTGTGAAGCAGGCAGCCGAAGCCTGCGATGATGCGAATTTTGAAGAGCGTGATGCGTGCACAAGTGCATGTCTGCTGCCACTCAGTGAAGCGTGTACGAACGCAGCACAGTGCGCCAGTGCTGTGTGTGGCGATGGGCTGTGTGCCCCATGTCGTAGTGATGTCGAATGTTCTTCGGGTGCACGCTGCGCCATTGGAATGTGTTTGAGCGATGCTCAGATGGCATTACTTCCGAATGTGTGTGGCAATGGCGTACGGGAACAGGGTGAAAGTTGTGATGATGGGAATGCGAGATATGGCGATGGTTGCACTCCTTTCTGTCGCAAAGGTGATGGCATTGATCGTATGAGTGTCGCGGCAAATGTCAGTGTAGAGCTGCCGTTTTCGTCTTCAGGGGATGACAATACACTTCATGCTGGTGCAGGCTCTGCACTCGCAGATACAGGGCCAGCGACGGTTGCTCTGATGGCTGCGGGTGCCGCGGCGGGTGTTGCATGGGTGCGTCGTCGCGTAAGACGTCGACGAGGATGAGTACTCAGTGGTACGCTACGAACAGATGTTTATCCGATACGCTCTTGGCTTTCTGACCGCCGCCGCCATGGGGTTGACGATGTTCCTCGTTCAAGGTGACCCCGTGATGCACCCGCTTACAGGAGCCATTACGAGTATTTCACTTGGATCAGTCGGAAAAACCACAAGTCTGTCCGTTTCATCTTCGACAGTATCGAGTGCGTCTTCAGCGTGTCTAACACTGTTTGATAACTGTTCGCCTGCGCAAGATCAGTGCTGTCGCGCAATTAATCTCTCGTGCCAACCATGGAGTATGCAGTCAGGCGTGGCGTACATGTGTCAGCCGTTTCTTCCATGTAATCAATACGGTGTTTCGTGCGTCAGAAATTCAGATTGTTGCAGTAATAATTGTAGTGGTGGCGTATGTTCACATGCCACATATTGCGTTGCCGATAGCGAGTGTCAGTCATTACCTGGTCGCTGTTGTCGCTCGAATCTATGCCAGTCCTGTGGAGCTACCTCTACATCTATCTCTTCTTCATCGTCACGATCCTTCACTGCTTCTTCTGCCTCAACATCCTCAACATCGTCTACTTCTATATCTACATCTATCTCTTCTTCATCGTCACGATCCTCCACTGCTTCTTCTGCCTCAACATCCTCAACATCGTCTACTTCTATATCTACATCT
>CAZLEW010000066.1:0-2538 GCA_964558635.1 uncultured Candidatus Peribacteria bacterium | reverse complement strand
ATATCTTCTTCATCGTCACGATCCTCCACTGCTTCTTCTACCTCAACATCCTCTACCTCATCGTCACTATCTTCCGTGTCTTCTTCCAGCTCCCAATGTACGCAGGTGTGTACAGGAGGATTTATGCGAACGTTGACATTTGGCTTATTTGGTTCAAGTCAAACATGTACAACGACCTGCGGAGGTTCGAGTGCGAGTTCAAAGAGTGTGAGTAGTGTGGCACTTCAGGCATGTTGTATCTACGATCGATCGACGGCCATCGATGGAACGTGGAACGTTCTTGCATGTCAGAATCGTCCAAAGAACCCACTGAATACCGTAATTTGTCATACCAGTGGTGAGAAGATTGGCGGTGTCGAGGTGTGGGGTGAGCCGCGTGCCGATATTACATCCACACAGTGCACTGCCGCAGGCGCAGCAACTGTATGCGGGAAAGGTGCCATCGATTTGAGCTTAAAGAAGACGTACGTTCCGTCTGCTGTTCCTCCTGCACCAGGGGACGAAGTATCGTTTGCGCTCACGGTCACCAATGCCGCCGGCGCGGATCCCGCGGTCGATGTCACAGTCGTCGATATGTCGAATGCCAATTTAGAGTACGTGCGTGCCCAAGGCGGAACCTGTACGCCAGCAACAACGGGTATTCGCTGCGCCGTCGGGAACATTGCGCCCGGCGCGTCTGTATCGCTCACGATCGTCTTCAAGCTCAAACCCCGAACAGGCACCGAGTGTATGGTTCAAAATTATGCGCTCGTGTATGCGGATAACAAAGAGGCACAGGGAACACTTGCGAATAATTATTCCAATGATGGTTTGAATGCCTATTGTCTTACAGGTGCTTCATCGAGCAGTTCATCCTCCGTATCATCCACAGCATTATCGCATGCGTGTTGCTTAAATCTCGGTAGTTTTGCTCTTGAGAATCCTGCCTTGTGGTGTAAGGCCGTTGCATCGGACCAGGCCTGTAAAGATCTTAAAGGGAAAAAAGTGAGAGATGGTTCATTTGAATACGTTATTGGAGACGTTGCCTGGAAAGAGGCACTGCAGTGCTCGCCGTCCCTCTGTCCGCCACTCTTTCTTACGCGTCCTTGCTGCAATAAGAACGCTTGTTCCAAGAAAGAAGTATACAAGTGCGAGCAAGAAGGAGGGGTTCCCGATATGAAAACTGAATCATGCGCTCCCACATCATGTCAACAATCATCATCGTCTTCATCACAGTCATCAGCAACATCAACGAAGCCATCAAAGAAGTTGTCGATTGCAAAAACAATGATCCGCTCTGCAACCGAGCCAAAAACTGGTCGCCCTACACGGACGATTGAAGAAGGTGTTTCGTATACCGTCACCGTACGAAACACATGGACAGAGCCAGCAGTCGCCCAGTTTGTCGATACGTTTCCGTATGAGCTTATTCTCGCGGGTATGCCACCAGGATGCACGGTGATCTCTCGTACAATTTCGTGCTCCGTGACAGTACCTCCTCGTGGCGAAGTGGTTTTGCCGTTTTCCTTCACGATCGATGTGCCATGGATTTGCGCACGATCAGTACAACAGGTGAGCGATAACACAGTGCGTCTGACGAGTGTTCCAGCTGGCTTCACAGCCGAACCCCAGGCAGCGCTGTCGCCCGATGGCCCCCTCATCACGGGGTGTCCCGTCTCTTCTTCTTCCGAAGCATCAAGCTCATCGCAGGCGCCAGATTACTGTTGTTCAGATACGAGATGTGTTGAAGCAAAGAACGGTGTGTCGTGTAAGAGCGGGACGATCAGTAAGAAGAAGGATTGCGATAACAAATGTAGTATCCCTCCTCCACCACCTCCTATTGGTTCGTGTTGCAAACGTGTGGTTACAAAAAACGGTACTGATATAACGCGTGTGTGTAACAATGAAACAGCAGTAGATTGTGCAGCGCTTCACAATACACCACTTGCGAATAGCGTGCATACGATGAAAACATCTCACTATGACACATCTGCCGCATGTGCGACTGCGTGCGTTGCGCCGCCTGTCTATTGCTGCTCGAATGATGCGTGTGTCGAAGCGCAAGAGACAACCGTCTGCAAGGGTGGCTGGAGTCATCAATCAGACTGTGGCGGCTCTGATGTGTGTGCTCCGCCCGTTGAAACGGTCTGGTGTTGCGCAAATAAAGGTGATGAAACATTCGGTTGTGCGGAACGCCCGAAAGAAGACGGATGCGGTATCGATTTTGCGCCAGGATCATCGATGGATGGGTATGCTACGAAGCAACTCTGCGAGAAGGTACCTGCCTGCGCAGGGAAACCCGTCGCATGCGCACCGGGGTGTTATCCGATGTTGTCTGACGGCACATGCCCTGCAGATCCTGTCCTGTTTACGAAGCGTCCTCAAACCTGGTGGGGTCGGTTCACGGCATGGATGAGTGGATCTACGACAACAGCGATGCTTGTTCCAGTGGAAAAGGGTTGTTGCTGTCCTGCGGGTAATGGATCCAGCGCAAGTGCACAGTCTTCGAGTGCGAGTTCAAAGAGTGTGAGTAGTGTGGCACTTCAGGCATGTTGTATC
>CAZLEW010000065.1:4120-5569 GCA_964558635.1 uncultured Candidatus Peribacteria bacterium | reverse complement strand
GCTCAACGGCCTGGACGCGTCCGAGAAGTCCATCGCTGCCGTTCTTGATCGCGTGCGTGCAGCGGTAGTACACATATCTCCTCACTGACCCATCTTTCAGCTTCTTATGCTTCTCCTCGGCGGTGATGCCTGATCCGCATCCCCCGCATACCATCATGCGTATGAAGGTGAAGTCCTTGGAACCCCATGCGGGCTTTGGTCCGATATCGAGGAGCTTCTGCACTTCCTCGAAGAGCTCCTTGCTTACCAGTGGCACATAGTCGCCCTTGATCCATTTGCCGCTGCCCTTGGGGAATTCGTAGCGTCCCGTGTAGTAGGGATTCCTTAGCATCCGATAGATCATGCTGAGCGGTGCCAGCTTGTTTCCTCGTGTACGGAATCCTTCCTCTTTGAACCATTTGTAGATGGTACGTCCGCTCGCACCTCTATACGCCACATGCTCGAACATTTGTGTAATGTATGTCCCGCGTTTCGGGTCAGTAACGATTCTGCTCCTGCTTTCTCCCGCAGGACGTTCGTGCAGGTAGCCCAGAGGAGCCATGCATGGGCGATAGCCCATCTTGCGAGCATAGAATCATGAGGAGAAATTTCTCATTCGGGTTATTGGTGAACCTCTGACCGTGCGTTCGGATTTCCTTGAGAAGTCCTTGATCCATGAGGTCAACGAGGCTCCCTAGATCACCTGCGTTGCGACTCAGACGATCAGGTGCCCATGTGAGGATGCCCGAGAATTTGCCTAAACGGATATCAGCAAGAAGTTGCTTATAGACAGGACGCGCACCTGACGCTTTTGCCGAATGGCTCTCGCGCCGTATCTCCGTGATATCCAGCCCCTCACGCTGCGCAATGCTCATCATTTCCTTGATCTGCGAATCAATGGAAAGGGCTTGTCGCTCATCCTCTTCCGAAGATTTTCGGGCATAGAGGCAATATTTCGGGGGAGCGACTGTGTGGATTTGGATGTCTGCCGGTGATGTGAGCGTTGTGCTCGGCATAGGAATGTGGGGAAAGATGCTTATTCCCACAAGGCCTGTACCTCTACGTCAAATCCAGTGCGAAACCCGTCTCAGATGCTAGAAAGTCGCCAGAAACACTGAAAATGGAGTCAGGTGCTATTCCTCGTCCTCTGGTTTTTTCTTCAGCTCCATGAATTTCAGATCAACCGTCCCGCCGCAGAGATCAATGAACTTCAAAAGCATCATCGAAAATGCGTCCGCGAGATCATCGTGTTTCTCCGTGCCGAATCCCACGAGCTGCGTAATGAGCTTCTCTGCCCCATGCTCAGGGAAGAGGACGCGGCCACTTTGGACGAGATGAGACACAAGATTCAGTCGCGCCCACTTATCAAGACGCTTGGGAGACCATCCGTACGCCTGAATGCCCATACGCGTCAGTTCCTGATGCAATCCTGCCTGTAACGCAACTTCTTCAACTATCACAGTTGCAGAA
>CAZLEW010000065.1:0-4110 GCA_964558635.1 uncultured Candidatus Peribacteria bacterium | reverse complement strand
TATGTGGGAACTGCATCCGTTCATTTACGATGCCGGGAAGGACATAGATCGCCATGTTTTTCTGCCCCATATTGTCGATGCGAAACGGGATGATCGCTGTGTAGTCGGCGGTGTCTTTTTCGGATATCGCCGGATCGACGCTGAGGTAGTAGTGCGTACGTCCGATATTTTCCGGTAACTCCGTATAATACTGAATCCATTCAGGGAAGATGATTTGCCCCTGATCTGCGACAATCCGTAGAAGATACTCGCGGAGAAATGCCTTCTCGTCCCCCAGTGTTTTTCTAAGCGTCTTGATCGCCGTGTCATTGGGGAATTTTCCAGGCCATAGACATCGATCACGCTCATCGATCAGGGGAAACTCCCGATGAATGCCCGTAAGTTTTCCTTCGTCGATGCGGGTCTGAAGGCGGCGCTGCAATGAATCTTCATGCAAATTGTTTCCGACGACAAAAATCCGTGTGCCAAGATCTCCTGCAGGAACCAGTTCACCGAGAACGATTTTTTCGAGATTGTCGCGACTTTCCTGCGTCTTCACCGACTCAATATCTTCCAAGTCGTCGCAAATGATCAGATCGGGACGGTGGGGTCCGAAACGAATGCCGCGAATGCTCTGTTCCACGGAAATGCCCATGATCTTCGTGCCGTAGTTCTGGAAGGTGAGCGACCGCGCTTTGCGCTCGTCTCCTTCCACGTCGAACGGTCCAAGATCGGATTTGAGCAGTGGGCACCCTTCGATCATGTCTCGCACGTTCTGGACGAGTCCCACGGCCTTCTCCTGCGTCTTTGCGACAAGCAGGATGAACTTGCATTCCTGCCTCCCCACCATCGCCCAGATCGGAAACGAAGTGGTGACGATGGTGGATTTTGCGGAACCTCGGAACGCTGTGATGACCGTCCACGGGAAATCCGTGCATTCCGTGAAGCAGAACATTTGTTTCTGGAAGCCCGCAGTCGGATACTTAATGTATTGACTGAAGTATGTGGCAAAGAAAATCAAATGATTCTCGCGCACAAGAGCCTTGCGGATGTGGGACTGCCGCAGGCATTGCTCGATGACCTCCGCAGAAGGTTCTGTGAAGTACCGGAAGTTTCGGTAGGGATCGATGAAGCTCGTCATGCCTGCGGGGAGGAATCTGTATCGTCGGATTCACACAGGAATCCCATGAGTCGCATTGCATCTCTCACTTCGCGTTCTTGCTCGGGCGTGAGTCGATCATCGAGGTGTTTGAGGGTTCCGCTCAATTCCAGCTTGGTGCGATAGGATGCGTGATGATGCCGAAGCCAATACGTAACCGCCGCAAAGTTGCCATCACGGATGGCCGCAAGGAGTTGTGATTCGGCAACGTCATTGACGAGGAGCTTTCCTTCGCCCAACGCCTCGTCGGCTGCTTGCGCGAATGCGTCATCCTCCCGTCTCCAGCGGTAATATGATGTGCGGCCGATCTGCGTCTTCTCGCAGGCAATTTGCACGACAGGAGTCTTTCGCAGCTGCTCGAGCATCAGTGCCTTGTCGCGTTCCATGCGGTCATCGACTGTCTGTTGCGGGGGTACGTCATGCGTCATGCGGAAGGGGGAATTTTCTCGGGACGAATGCCCGTGTGCTTCTCGAAGCGCTCGAGAATGACTCGGCAGTATTCGGGGTCGATTTCAACCGCCACACAACGCCTGCGGGTGTCTTCGCAGGCGATGAGAGTCGAACCCGACCCTGCAAATGGCTCATAGACCGTTTGTCCGATCACCGTGCTATTGAGAATCAACCGTCGCAGTAATCCCACGGGCTTCATGGTGGGATGGAGACGGCTCTTGCTTGGCTTGGGGTAGAGCAGGAGGCTTTTGTCTTTCGATTTATGGAACACATGCGTTCCATGCCAGCCGTAGGCGATGAGTTCGTGCTGAAGGTGATAGTCCATGCGTCCCACGACTGAATGGGTCTTCGCCCAGATGAGTAGCTGCGTGAAGCGGTAACCCGCGTCCTGCATACCGTCGCGGAGCGCGAAGATCATCTTGTCGCTGTTGAAGATGTAGCAGGCGTTTTTCTTACTGAGATGTGGGGCAACTGCTGCCATCCATTTTTCCGTGAATGCACGGTATTCACTGTCGCTTTGCTCATGATCGTTCTCGATAATGCGATGCTCGCTTCCCGTGAATCCTTTCTTGCCTTCGACGTACGAAACGCCGTAGGGAGGATCAGTCAGAATAAGATTGATATTCTTCCCGTTGAGAAATTGCCCAATGGCTTTTGCATCGGTTGCATCGCCCACAAGGAGGAGATGCGTTCCAAGCTTGAAGAGATCGCCTGTGATGATGGGAATTGTGTTCATGATTGGATGAGGGAAGCGGATACTCCGGTGAGTTTTTCAAAACGGCGAACGATGACATCGCAGAAAATCGGTTCCATCTCGCAGAGGAAACTCCTTCGCTTAAGCTGCTCGCACGCGATGAGCGTCGAACCCGAGCCTCCGCAGAGGTCGAGGACGCAGTCTGCGGGCTTCGTGCATCGCTTGAGCGGGCGCTCGTGGAGAGTTGGTGGCTTGGCGGTGGGATGCTCGTATTCGCTTGTCGGCAGACGTTTCACGAGCCAAATGTCGAGCAAATCCAGCACATCATCGATTGAGCGATTGCCTGTGCCCACCTCTTTGTTGAGCACTTCATGAATATTGCGAAGACGGTCGGAGAGAAAAGGTTTTCCTTTCGTCCCATAGACGCAAGGTTCATATGCTTTGTTAAACGCAACCTGCGGGGTCATGTTGATATTGTTTTTGATCCATAAGCATGTCCTCTGATTCTTGATGCCAAGGGATGTATAGAGCTGCTGTACGAGACCGACCGCGTTTTGGTCGCACCAAAAGAAAGCATGCACATCTTCTTTTGAAACACTGAGGCCGTTCTCTATGAGCTTCCTGAGAAATTCGGCGTAATCCTCGGGCGTTTTCTTATCATCAGTCGTACCGCCATATTTTCCCTTCGTCGAGATTCCTTTGCTGTAATCGAGCGCGATGTTGTAGGGCGGGTCGGTGTAGATCATCGCGATCTTTTCCTTTCCGACTAGCCTTGAAACAGCGGTGGGGTCAGTCGCATCACCGCAAAGCAGGCGGTGCATGCCGAGCTGATACAGGTCACCCCGCTTTGTTTTGGGTTCGGGGATAGCTTTCAGTTCTTCATCAATATCGAAATGATCGTCTTCTGTTTCGAGTGAGTCGTCCCAGATGTGGGACAAATCCGTATCGTCGAAGCCCACTCCGAGGAGTAGCTCCATATCGAATGCTTTCAGTTTCTCAAAGTCCCATGCGCCCGTGTTGCGATTGAGCCGCAGATTGAGTTCCTTTTCCTTGGCAAGATCGGGAATGGAAATATAGACCACGGGTACTTCCGCATTGCCGAGCTTGCGCAATACCTCCAAGCGAAAGTGACCGCCGATGACAATGTTTCTGCGCTCAGGAGCACTGTTCACGATCAATGGATCGACCGTGCCGAATCGCTCAATGCTTTCCTGCAACTTGGCGATAGCGGCATTGTCCCAACTGCGGGGAGAACTTCCAGCCGCGCCCTGCAGAGTCGGAGATCGCAAAAATCCGGGCATCGATTAACTACTCCGTCGCCGCAGTGGCGCGACTGGTGAATTAATCGAGGTCCGTGGAAAAAAAGAACGTGACCGCACTGTAGTCTCCGACAAAGGCATTGTCAAATATATGGCTTCTGCAAGCCAGTTTATTGAAAAAGATCGCTTGTAAAATCGCTTCCCTCAGATGAAAACAGAAAGAGTTTCGCACCGTATATTTTAGGCATTGTAGACATCCACTTCACCAGTCTGAGGGTTGCGCGTCCTTCGGGTCATGTGGGGGTAATTCGAACCGAATTCTTTGAGAATATGGATGATGTCCTTGATGGGCAGATAATAGATTTTCCTGTTTCGTGAATGATCCGAATTCACGTAGATCCCGCTCAGGCCTCCGCGATCATCCGCGTCTGTGATGAATACGTAGCTGTGAATGAATGTATTCGCCAGCTGAGACAATTGGATTCTTTCGCGTTGCAACGTGTTCAAGTCATATAGCTCATCGATTCTGTGCCAGTTCATCAATGTCACAGGAGGACGAACGCAGGGGT
>CAZLEW010000064.1:4122-5611 GCA_964558635.1 uncultured Candidatus Peribacteria bacterium | reverse complement strand
ACCAAATCTTCTTTCTTGTAGTTATCAACGATCTGCACGGAACTCTTCTTATGACCGATCTCGGGACCGAAATCAATCGTCAGTTTATATGCTGGTTTGCGCGCCTCGGGAAAATCTTCCACGAAGAGGACTTTCCCTACGCGAATATCAAGTTTTTGGAAATCATCAATGGTAGCCATGGCACGATGATAGCAGGCTCGGTAGTCTAGAGACCATGACCACCCGCCCCAGCATCACCGCCCTCCAAGGAGCCCACGACGTTCCCGCTTCCCTCAAGCGCATCGCCGCAACCTTCGAACACGGCACGCGCCTGTGGATCGGGCCGGTCGAAGCAGCAGCACTCTCAAGCGACGATCGAGCCGCGTACGACGCTGCCCTTGGCATCATGTGCCACCTCTGCGCGCAAGCGCCCACAGCGCATGCATCCGGGCACCCAGGTGGACCGCTCTCGGCATTCACGTTCGCCTACTGCCTCGCGAAGCGTCGCGATCCCAGCGTCGATCAACCCCTCCGCTACTCGGCCGGGCACTTGAGCCTGCTCGCCTACGGCCTACAGTGGATGTTTGGCAAAGGCGGGGGCGACGAACGACTTTCCTCCCCTGAAAAAATCATCGAAACCTTCCGCATTCCCTCAGGCCTGCCCGGGCACGTTGAAGCAGGCATCGGCGATATCCCCTTTGGCACAGGTCCGCTTGGTAAAGGCGTCAGCCATGCGCTCGGTACGGCATTCGGCCTCAAGTACCGCGGTCTGCCCGGCATGGTCGATGTCCTCCTCGCCGACGGCGACAGCCAGGAAGGCCAAGTGATTGAAGCATTCCGCCTCGCGCCAACGCTCGGACTCGACAACCTCGTCGTACACGGCGACTGGAACGACGTGCAACTCAGCGACCTCCCGAGCCGTTCATTCGCGACCGATATGGCGTCGATTGCAGAAGCCTGTGGCTGGAACGTCATCGAAGTGCAAAACGGTAACGATCCGGCGCAGGTGGTCGCCGCGCAGCAAGCCGCTGACGCGCTCGTGTCATCAAAACGCCCGACATTCATCTGTTACTACACGACGATGGGGAACGGTATCCCGTTCATGGAGGAAGGCAGCAACACCGGCACAAAGAACTACCACGGCTCGCCGCTAAACAAGGAAGAATCGGAAAAAGCCATGGCCGCACTCACGCCCCTCGCAGAACTAACGACGGCCTACGAACCGTATCGCCAGAAAGAACTGAAGCGCGTCGCTGCCAAACCGCTCGTAACAACAGATATTCCCCTCTCGTTCACGCCCGCAAAAGGATACGCACGCACCGTCATAACTGAGAAAGGCGCCGCACGGAAGGACTTCGGTGCTGTCCATCTCAAAAACCTCATGAAAGGTGACGATCGCATCATCGTCCTCCACGCGGACATCGGCAGCAGTGGCGGATTCGACAAGGTGCAGAAGGAATTCCCCACGCGCGTCATCAATGCGGGAGTCGCAGAAGGAAACATGTACATG
>CAZLEW010000064.1:1190-4112 GCA_964558635.1 uncultured Candidatus Peribacteria bacterium | reverse complement strand
CGCCGGCCTACGCCAGGCGGGGCTCTTACCCGTCACCTATACCTTCGCGGCATTTGGGACCAATGAAGCACGTGCAAGTGCGCGCCTGATCGATATCAACGGCGGCCACACACGCTGCGGCGTCATCCATGACTGCACGCACGCTGGCGTCTCGGTCGGGGAGGACGGCGAAACACACCAAGAACAAAACTACTTGAATATCCCCTATCGCCATACGCAGGTCTGGATGCCGGGCGACAGTAACCAAGCGGCAGCGATGGCAGAAAAAGCACTGGAGATCATCGCCGAAGGCCACGAGAGCGTGTATGTATTCTCTTCTCGCTTAGACCATCCGCAATTGCTCACGTCGAATGGCAAACCCTTCTACGACTCGGAGTACGTATTCAACGGCAAAGCAGACATCATTCGCGGAAACGCAGACCGCAGCGATCGGCTGACCGTTCTCGCGACGGGTATCACGATTCATGCCGCAGTCGAAGCCGCAGAACGGTACATGTCCGAAAACAAGAACGTCTCGATTCGCGTGCTGAACGTCGGTTGTCTCCGTCCGCTTGATGCCGCAACGATTATCGCCGCTGCGCTCGAAACCACGCACCTCGTCGTGGTGGAAGACCACAACATCGAAGGGGGTTTGGCAACGCAAGTCGCAGATCTCATTGCAGACTTCCAACTCCCCTGCTCGCTGCGACGCCTCGGCCTTACGCAATTCTACCCATCAGGCAAGGCAGAAGATCTCCTGTTCTTCGCCGGGCTCGATGTCGACAGCATCCAAAATGCGATTGAAGAAGAAATCCGCACGGAAGTCATGGGCGGTGAGGATGCACTCGTCACATGCGTGTTCGGAATGCTCCATCACCTACACGTCAGCCGCTTCCGCGAACGCACGGAACCGTTCATCGAACGCCTGCAGTCGGAGCCCGGCTACCTCGAGGAACTCCGAGCCGTGTGGGCAGAACGCACCGTCCCGAGTGATAAACTCCCGAGCAACGATGAGCTACGAAAGCGGTTGAGTCAGGAGGTTGAAATCGATCTGCCGAGTGACGAGTGAATCACGAATGAGACTCTCGGAGTCATGATCTAAACTCCGAAGACATACACATGCCACATAAAGAGAAGGTTGGTGGCCTGCCAGCCGAAGCCTTGGCGTAGGCTGGCGGAGGGAGTGGGATTTGAACCCACGAGACCTTTCGGTCTACCTGATTTCAAGTCAGGCGCGATCGACCACTCTGCCATCCCTCCACGAGGAGTATAGCGCGTCTTTGAAGATCATCAGAGTGAATTGTAAAAGATAGTAAAATAATTATTGTGGGCTACTACGGCGCAGGTATACTCGGCTCTCCTCTCCCCTTTCCTATGAAGCGTCTTCTTCTTGCAAGCCTCACCCTAATTCCACTCGCTGGCTGCTCTCTTTTTTCCTCTACGCTCCCCGTTGAGGAAGAAATACGAGAAGAAGAAACATCGATGCCCGAAACAAAGAACGTCATCTACCGTGGAACGCTCTTGCCAATCGGCGCAAGCATCTACATGGAGGGGACACACCGCCTTGAACTCGAAGATGGTCGATTCGTCCTCCTCGAGAGCAATGGCTTGATTCTCGATGAATATCTGAACAAGGAAGTCGAGGTCTTCGGTGCGACGCGCCCGACGGTTGAGGGTGGCGGGATCGTCATGCGCGTTGAACGCATTGCTCATCTTGCTGTAAGTTCTTCATCCATGTCATCTGATGTCTCATCAGAATCGTCATCCTCAGAAGTTTCATCAGTACCAGCAATTGTGAGCAGTAAACCAATTGAACCCCCTCGATCGCCTGCCCCAGTGGTCACACCTCCATCGAGTGTGCCAGTTGTCCGACCCATTTCTTCCGCAGCAGCTATTCAAGCATCATCGTCATCGTCATCAACACCAGACGCCGTCTCTTTGAGGGCAACGACCATGGCGAAAGTCAGCATGTCGAGCGTGAACTGGACGCAGGAATACTGCTCAACGCACATTCAATTCTGCTTCCCGATTCATAAAAACTGGTGGTATACGTCATTCGGGGCCACATCTGAAAGCCTTTGGCGTGTCGAACTCTCATCGGAAGAACTTCAGGCAATCGGCGACGGGCCAATTTCAATTTCCCTCCTCGCAGGAACGATCCCCGGACCAGACGGACAAGTGATCGTCGACGATGGCACAGTGACGGGCATTCGTGCATGGACCAACAACCGCCACTTTGTCATCCGCGCTCCCAGTGCGCTTGAAGCTGCAGTTCGCTACATCACGCAGGAACTGAAGGCGGCTCCCGTCTCTTCTGCTATCACAGAGTGATACAGCAACGTTCGGGAACGCCACCTTTGAGAAGCATCGGACGTATCCTATAGTGACGCTGTATGACGACATTCACGTACATCGCTCAAAAACCAGATAACACGGAAGAACGTGGATCCATTTCCAGTCTCACAGCGGACACTGCACGCGAAGAACTGCGCAAAAGAGGTCTCATCCCAGAAGACATCCGCGAGGTTCCTACGTCAACCCAGCAGAAGCCAAAGCCTGCCCCCCTCCCCTGGAGTGCCGCATCGAATAAAGGATCTGCGACTATTACTCAGGACACACAGCCCTACGCACCACTCCACGAAACGCTGCGCATCTTCGCCGGCTGGTTACTTGCGTGGTACGGCGTCATTTTCGCGCTCGGTTTTTTAGAATCAACGAAGAAATTCCCATCGATTCCATTCGTGCACGAATTATTTCTCTCGCCGCTCGTACGACAATTCACCTTCGGCACGTTCCTCTTCCTTGCGCTCTCGAACATCCATCACTGGACCGGCAAAAAAGTGCTCACAGGGCTCATCCTGAGCCTCGCGTATGTCGCACTCGTCACGGGGTTTGTGCTCTACGGTTGAACATAGCTCAATTACAGTCCGAGCGATTTCCTGA
>CAZLEW010000064.1:0-1180 GCA_964558635.1 uncultured Candidatus Peribacteria bacterium | reverse complement strand
TCGCGTGACTCAATCACTCGGCCTGACAGGCCAGCGATTCTTGTACTACTCTAACGCACTTCTGTGTCATACCGAGTGCCGCGAAGCAGCTTCGCGGTGTACCGAGGTATGACATTCAGAGTCCGAGCGATTTCCTGATCTCGTCGGCCTGCGACTGGTCTTCCTGCTTCACGGCTTGCTGTTGCGTAATACCCTGCAAGTCAGCCCAATCCTGCGCATGGCGCTGCTCGAGCTTCATCAGCTGGAGTAGATGCTTTGGCGACAGTTCCGCGAATTTATTGCGTTCTTCCTCGAGGATCTTCTGGAGCTCATCGACCTGAAACTGCGAAAGCTTCGGGATTGCCTGAATGATGCGCCACTTTTCGTCTCGCGTGAGCGAGATCGACCCGCGCAAGAACGTCAGGAACTGTTGCTCATCAAATGACGTCGTCGGATGTTCCGGAACAACAATCCCCTCGTTTGTGAGAGACGATGTGATTGAACTGAAACGATAATCCCCCACTTCACCAAGTACGCGGATATCCTCGTCATCGTATCCCATCTCTTTCGTTGCGACAGTCCCAACAGGAGGCGGCGGAGGACCCTTATCTTGTGGTGGAAGTGCACCATCATCACCTTGCGCCGACGAACCACCCTGCGGCTGCTGCTGTGGCGGAGGCGGAGGCGACCCGAATACTTGCGTAGGGTCGAGACCACCTTCCGGAACCATATCACCTGGGCGAGGCGGCTGAACACCTCCCTGTGCTTGCTGATCGTCTATCATATGGGCTCAGTGTAGCATTGAGGTATCGATTGACAATCACCATTTCTTCATGCCGGCCGCTCCCCCGATACCCCAAGCGACCGCTCGACTGCGCGCCGCACGCGAACAATGAATGCCGGATCAAAACACAGTGGGAATCGCATATCAGGCAAACCACTCTGACGCATGCCAAACAGTTCACCGGGGCCTCGTAGCTGCAAATCGATCTCCGCGAGATGAAACCCCGAATGGTGTTGCTCCATCGCCTTGAGGCGGGGCGAGCGCGCTTGTGTAGGGGTTGTGGTAAAGAGAAAGCAATGACTCTGGTGATCGCCCCGCCCAACGCGACCACGGAACTGATGGAGCTGTGACAATCCAAAACGTTCCGCTCCTTCGATCACGATGATGGATGCATTCGGCACGTCGATTCCCACTTCG
>CAZLEW010000063.1:0-5621 GCA_964558635.1 uncultured Candidatus Peribacteria bacterium | reverse complement strand
CGGATCAATCGAAGGATCGGGCAGTACCCCACTCGAGGCGTTCCACTGTTGGAGCGGTGGCACGACGACGATTCCCAAGCGCCCTCGTACCAGTACGGGCACATCGAATGCCGCAACCGTCAGTGATGACTGCATCAACGTGACATACGTCGCCCCTCCCCAGACAGACACATCCCACTCCCCTGCCCGTACTGTCCCAATTCCTTCGCTCTGAAGAAGCACCCCACCATGTGACAGCAGCACGGTCCCGTCATCCGATGATGCAACCTCTGCCCCCGTGTCAGCATGCACCGTCGTCTGTGTCTTCGAATCCTGCTGTGCCAGCTGCGCAGTCATGCGTAGGCGCCCATCACGCAGGGTCAAGAAGATCATCAAGCCGAGCACTGGCACAACGAGCATCCACCGATGCGCCGGGGCCGAATTGTTCCATGGGAGAGACATATGTGTTTCCGCTCATTATAGCAGAAAACGTCATGTTGCTCAATCGAGCCTCATAACCCTCACCCTTCCTCCTTCCTCCCTCTATACTCACCGTATGCGCGTCCTCGGAATCGATCCCGGATTAGCCACGATCGGCATTGGCCTCATCGACGCCCCCACGCGAGACACGCCCACGGCGATCGAATGGCTGACAATCGAAACGAAGGCAGGCTTACTCCTTCAAGACCGCTTGCTCGAAATCGAACGCGACCTCACGGCGTACCTCGATCAAACGTCGCCCGACCTCGTGGTGGTCGAAAAGCTCTTCTTCGCGAAGAACGAGACTACAGCCATCGACGTCGCCCATGCGCGGGGCGTCCTCCTCTCGTGCGTCGCACGGCGTGCCATCCCCCTCCTCTGCCCGTCACCATCCGAAATGAAACTCGCCGTCACCGGCGATGGATCGGCAGATAAACGGCAAATTCAAACAATGCTACTCCACGTCTTGAAGTTACAAGAGCTCCCCCGCCCAGACGACGCAGCAGACGCACTGGCGCTCGCGCTCTTCGGTGTGCTCTGCGGCATTCCTCAGCTCGACCGCTCTGTGATCCCGTCGGGCGATACGTTGAACACCATGAGGGATCGCGCTTGATCGGGTAGACGCGTAGCAGTGAGGAACACCTGCGCACGAGGAAACCCCGAGAGCAATGCATGCTGATGACGCTCATCCAGCTCGGAACACGCATCATCGAGGAGGAGGACCGGCGTCTCCCCGCGCGCGAGTTCAAGATACGATACTTGCAAAAAGAGAAGCGCGAGTACTGCCGTACGCTCCTGTCCGCGCGAAGCAAACGATGGCACATCACGACCGTCGACACTCACCTGCCAATCGTCACGGTGCGGACCGCTCACCGTTCCCTGCAGAAGAATATCGCGATCTCGGCCCGCACGAAATAACGCACATAACTCTTCCTGCAGCGCGTCGTGCGTCGTCGCACTCGTTTTGCGATCATACCGAAGTGCGACGCCATTCCATGCCTCTCCGAGGCGCTCCAATTCGGCACGGAAGCTCAGAGAAAACGTTTCAATCAACTCAAGACGCCGCAACGTCACGATCGCCCCGGCACGTGCGGCTTCCAGGTCCCACACCTCGAGGACCGATGCGTCGCCTCCGGTCTGTGCAAGTGTTTTCAAGAGAGCATTGCGCTGCTGCAGAACCTGTTGGTACTGCGAAAGCGCCGTAAGGTACTCCGGCGACACTTGCGACAAGAGCTGATCGAGAAACCTCCGACGCTCAGCGGGAGGACCGCTAAACAGTAGCAAATCCTGCGGGAGAAATGTCACCGTCGGAACCACACCCACAAAGTCAGACGCAGCCGTCTTGATGTCGTTCACGAAGAGCGTCTTTCGCTTGCGAGGCGTGATCTCACTCACGACTTCGACCGTACGAGCAGACTGATCACCACCCGTTACATCGGCTTTCAGGCGGTAGAACGGTGCCCCCCACGTTACAAGCTCTGCCTCGTCATTTCCACGGCACGATCGTGTGAGCGACAGAATCGACAGTGCCTCAAGCAGATTTGTTTTCCCCGCCCCGTTGTGCCCGACGAACACGACACACCCCGGCTCGTCTAACAACCGAAGCGATGCCCCTGTATGTGAGCGAAAATTCGTAAGCTGAAGCGACGTGAACCGCACGAGATCAGGCGGCAAGAAGTCGTTCTGCTTCGTCGATGAGCCCTTTGATGAGGCCAAGGTATTCACCGCGGTGGATGAACTGCTCGAGATCGCGCGGCGAAATCCACACACTGCGATCAATTTCCACGCCATCGACTTTCACGCGTACCTCGTCCTCCGCAATCGCAAGGACGAAGCGAATGGTTTGGCCGCAGATGGAATCAGGACGAAACTTTCTATACGACTCAGGGAAATCATATCTGTACTCTTTCGTGCTCACGCCCAGAACACGAACCCCCTTATCGATAGCCGCCTCTTCACGCAGTTCTCGAAGTGCGCACTGCTCAGGGGTTTCGCCTTCTTCCATCCCCCCTTGCGGCAACTGCCAACTGTCTTTCTTCCGTGGCTTATGCACCAAAAAAATCTCATGTCTGCCACCGCCACGTTTGGCGGGGCGAAGGATGAGGATCGACGCCGCTGAGCGATACGTATCGGACATGACGGCAGTATAAGGCATATCGCACAAAGTATGTAGTATGTGCATCACACCAAAAAGGCCGCATCGGCCACGGAGGCCATACGCACGACAGTACTCTTAATTCGATGAGTGCTTCTCTTCCTTCCCCTTGATCGCTACACGACGACGAACGAACGGATCGTACTTCATCATACCGGCCAAGTGCTCCTTCCACGATTTACCCATCTTATCTTGCTTGTGCAAGCGGATGGTTCCGAGACGCGCGTTGGTCTCAGACGAGAAGAGGGCAAATACTGTGCGCTTTCCGCGTGGCATAAGTGCGAGGATTGTACAGAGAAGAAGATCCAGCGCAAGTTTTACTTCTTCGAGGGTGCTTACAGGCTCAAGAAGTAGGAAATATGGGTTAAAAAAGACATTTATCGTCTCTTTATTCATCATTCCTTCTTCTTACTTCCCACTCTGGAGGTAATGGAAAGCAGAATTCACCGCCACCGTGCCCTCCCCTGCGGCCGTCGTGAACTGTGCGAAGTGATTACTGCCGCTGGTGACATCCCCTGCCCCAAACACCCCCGGAACGCTTGTTCGCATGCCTTCGTCGACTAATAAATGACCTTTTGCATCCAGTGCACACCCCACTTGCAATGGCAGTTCTACCGCCGGGGTGGAACCGATTTCAATAAACACACCATCGACCGCGAGGACATCCTGACCGTTATGGGCTGTGTCGAGCTTCACACCCGTTACTTTTTGGTCACCAAGAATCTCCGTGACGGTCCGCTCGAGCACAAACTCGATATTTGTTTTCTCCTTCACCTTCTCGACCCAGTAAGGTTCTGCGCGAAACTCGCGCCGGCGATGAATGAGGTACACCTTCGCCGCCACCTGCGCCGCGATCGCTGCACCCTCAACCGCACTATCGCCGCCCCCGAGCACCGCCACAGTCTTATTGCGATAGAAAAATGCATCGCACGTTGCACAGTACGTCACACCCTTTCCTGCAAATTCTTTCTCGCCAGGCGCACCGAGCTGACGCTTGTTGCTCCCCGTAGCGAAGATGATCGTCGTACCGTCGACCGTCTCACCGCCCTGCAACGTCATGCGGAATCCCCCTTCGATCTTCTCGACCTTCTCAATCCGGCCGATTTTCTGCTCGACGAGTGGCGCGAAACTCAGCGCATGGTTCTTGAACTTCTCCATGAGATCGGGGCCGCGGATCTCGATCTCGCCTGGCCAGTTACCGACTTCCGCCGCGGTCATACCCATACCGCCTTCCTCGGCGCCAATGAGCATGGTTGAAAGCTTATACCGCGCAGCGTAGACCGCAGAGGTATACCCCGCACACCCGAGCCCGACGATGAGGACGTCCACCATGGATCGAGCGTACTCGATCAACGTGCTTACCGCAAAGAACATTGATTCCTTCTTTAAAGATGCGCATGATGACTTCGATGAAAACCTCACACGTCACTGCACTCACCCTCTCGCTCTTCTCGCTTACAATCGTTGCATGTACGAACAACAAGCCCCAAAAACCGACGACCGTAGACCGTACAAGCCGCGAATCAACGGCGTCCGCCATCCTCAAATCCATCGCTACGAGTGACTGGCAGAGGCTTTCGAGCTTTGCCACAGAAGCAGGCGTGCGCTTCACGCCGCAGACAAACGTGAACGTCACGAGCGACCGCGTGCTGAGCCCAAGCGACATTGCGCACTTCGAACACGACGAAACAGTCTACACCTGGGGTATTCAAGATGGTTCGGGTTTGCCAATCGAGATGACGAACGCAGAGTACCTCGCACGGTACATCTGGGACCACGACTTCCGCACAGCGCCTGAAGTTCGTTGGAACGCCGTGCAGGATCACGGATCCATGATCGATAATGTGCAGGATGTGTACCCAGGCGCAACAACGGTTCAATACCATTTCCCTGGTTTCGACGAGCAGTATGGCGGCATGGACTGGCGCAGTCTTCGGTTAGTGCTGGCCCAAGGGGACGATGACAACTGGATGCTCTATGGCGTGATTCATGACGAGTGGACGCCGTAAGGCATTGCAATTAATACGTAGGCATGGTATTCTTATTTACGTATTTTCTTATTTGATACTATGAGCAGTAAAGTCGTCAAAAGCACAGAGCGAGGACAGATCACGCTCCCCCGCAAATGGAGAGCAAATTTTTCGACCGACAATTATCTCCTAGAAATGCATGATGATCGTCTCATTATTATGCCGTTCCACATAGCGAAAGCAGTGGATGAAGAAATTCTTTTCGATGCAGAGCGTGACAACGACGGAAAAGGTGTAAGCCCTGATGACATCATCCAAGCCTTAAAAAAGATCAATCATGAATGAAATCGATAAAATCCTTCGGAAACTTACTCCCAAAGAACGAGAAGCCATGGTATTGCTCATGCAACAGTTGCAATCGGACTATCGGAAGATTCCAGGAATCCAGTCCCTACAAGGAACGAAGGGATTATTTCGCATTCGCATGGGAAATTATCGCATCATCTTCATGGTCAATCAAACGACCGGCGCCGCGGAAATTAGGCGCATCTCACGAAGGAATGAGAAGACATACAAACGTCTGAAGTGACGATCATTCGTCGAACGCTTTCCTCACCCACGCACAATTGCCATCAAGGTGCAGCAGCGTAAACCCTTTCGATTCGACGTACGCCTGTACACCAGCTTCATTTGCGGACTCGGTAAAGAGCTCATCGCGCAGATTCACGATGACGACGCCGTCTGGCGCGAGCAGACCGCGCATGTCGTCCATCAAGCGATCACACAGCGCAGGATCATGTTCGAATGGACTCTCGGGTGCATTGAAGAGACTGAAGCACGCGATGATGTCGTAGGGACCTTCGACCTTCTCGATCCATGCGGGATTAACGAGATCGAGGACGCGGTGGTCGTAACCGGCTCCGTGTTGAGGGCGAAGATCGATCCCAGTCACCTTTGCCCCAAGCCGCGTCATCATCTCCGCGAAGAACGGCGGATACCGATCCCGGAACGTGTCTTCTAAGACGTACGCTTCGGAT
>CAZLEW010000062.1:0-5765 GCA_964558635.1 uncultured Candidatus Peribacteria bacterium | reverse complement strand
TGCTGTGAATGTACAGGGTAGTGCGACATTATAAAATTAATTGACTATTTGTCAATATATAGTTACAGACTTAGAAATTTCAATTGAATAGTTCGTTTTAAATGAATCCCTCGATGTGAAGCCGCTGTTTCGGGATGTGCCACTGTTCGAGTGCAAGCGGTTTGACCTCTTTGGTCATGTCGGGATTGCCGCATGCGTAGATCGTTCGCTCTTGCAGATCACGGATGATGAGCGGTGCGATCGTCTGTACCCGCCCGCGGTGGCCGGTCCAGTTCTCCGGTGCGCGGGTGAGGGTCGGGTGGAAGTTGAACCTCTTATGCTCTGCGGCGAGCGTTGTACATTCAGGAATCCAGAAGAGTTCATCGTCTGTTCGTACGCCGAAGATAAGGTCGATCGGGTAGGGTTCATCGCGCGTGAGGAGTTCAAGGATCATGGCCCGAAACGGAGCGACGCCCGCACCGGTCGCGAGGAAGAGGTACGGTGATGTGCTGACGGCAGGCAACACGAAATTGCCGAACGGTCCCTGCATCGTGACATGTGATCCGATCGTAAGGACCTCGTTCACCCATGTGCTCGAGCGGCCGCCGTGTTTCAGCTTCACGATCAATAGAATTTCTTGTTCATCGGGCTTCGATGCAATCGAGTACGCGCGAGTTTGAATGTCTGTGGGATTAGTCTGAAGTGGCACATCGAGGAGTACAAATTGCCCGGCCTTGAAGGTCCAGTCACTCGGCCTCGTAAACCGCAGTTGGTACGTGTCGCGTGCGATCAGCGTTTTCTCGCTGCAGATAATTGTATAACGAGGGATTGGCATAAAGATAATGCGATTGTAGGGATAAGCCCTTCGTCTTTATAGTCTTAGTACATCTTTAAATAAGTCTTCCTCTGGCGGAAATGTCGGGATCCATCCAGCAAAGTCGCTTCGGGGGAGGCCGTGGCCTCGTACGATGACTGCAGGTGTCGCTTGCGCGGCATTCCCCATGAGGAAGTTCCCCGCAGCCGCGAGTTCATCTACGACGTTATCGCGCGTGATGCGCAAGGGTGTGCCATATAAGTCTGGCTTCCCGCGCTCATCGCGGATGGGATCCACCCCAGCACACGCGAGGGCGTAGGCGGTGATGCCCGTCCTGAGTGGTGTGCAGCAACTATCGGTAATAATCACGGCACATCCAAGTTCGTGCTGCAGGCGCAGTGCACTCGCTGCAGAGTCAATTGGCCACCCGAGCGCAGTATTGTCCGGAACATTCGATTGATCCATTCCCGCATTCGCCGCGACAATCCAGATTTCTGGAGCCGGATGCACGAGGCAGAGGAGTGCGCCAGGGCAACGCCCGACAACGCGCCCGTTCATGCGAGCAGTTTCGTCGAGGACCGCCTGGCAAAATGCAGCAGAACGTCCTGTTTTTTCGGCTTCCAAATGGGCTGTATCGGAAATAGCAATTGTCGATAGATCGATGAACGCATTTTCTGATGTTGCAATCGCCTTCGATGAAAGAACGATGATGTCATCACTGCGACATTCACCTGCGGCGCGAAGTGCGGATACAAGATTATCGCCAGCGCGGAGGAGATTAGTACGAAGGGGGAGGAGCTGCATAGTTATGGAAGAACAAATGGATCGACCGTGACGATCATCGCATCCTCTTCATGTATTGTGCGTTCTTTATCGATGCGGATCGTTCGGACGGTGAGGGGAATACCCGAAGGATTATGCAGCGTGATGCGCCCAGGGTTATCTGCTTCGAAACGGGCAGTTGCTCCCGTTGGCATCACCCAACGGATGTAGCCCCAATCTTGCGGTTCGCTCGTCATCGTGGCGATGGGTGCGCCGCGCACTTCGAGTCGTTTCCATGTTGCAGGCAGATGAACTGCGATCATCCCACTGCCCGTGCTGCCGATATCAATAATATTCGTACCAGTGGATGTGAAGCGCGCAATATGGATCGTCATAGGAGTGGTGTGCTCTATGGCGATGGTTGTTTCGGGTATGGCACGCGAATGGTTGAACGAGCGCCATATCACAGGCCCTGTAAACAGGAGGATCGTACCAAGCGCCGCCACCAAGCCGATCATGAGAGGAGAACGTGACACGCACCGATTGTACGGAGAAATGTGTGTATTCGGTAGCGATCGAACGCGATCCATGGTACACTGGCCGAGACCTATGGAGTTCGACCCGCACACCATCCATACGATTCTGCAACGCATACGACAACAGATGCGGTGTCCGCAGTGCGGCGAGAAGGTTCCGGTTGAGATGAGTAGCGTGCGTATCACCGGCGATGATTTCCTTATCATGCAGTTGAAGTGTGAAGCATGCGATGCGTATGTCGTGCTTCATGCATCGCTGCAGGGCATCAAAAATATATCGTCGCCTGGGGCAGAAAAAAATATTCTTCAAAACGCTTCCTCTGCCATTCGTGGTCATGATCTTGAGGTGGAGCACTTACAGCGCGCACTCGAGAGTGCAGCAGGCTCATTTGATATGTTATTTAAGGAGGGGAAGACGCAAGACCGTTCGACTGGTTCACTATGATCGTTCGAATGTTTCGTTCTTCGACCCCTCATTTCATGGTTTCTATCGTTGGTATGGTGTTGCTTTCAGCATGTTCTGAAACCGCTTTCACCGTTAAAGATCACGTACAAGCGACAGTAACCAATACCGTCAGTGGCGCGTTGGCGCCTGTGCGGGTCGCGATCGATGAAGCGGCTCGTCGTGCAGAAGAGCTTGGGGAGGGGGTAAACGAGGTGAAGAGTGGGGTGAAGAAGGTGAGGGGCGCCCTCAGTGGGTCTGGCAGCACGTGGTAACCCTTCGACAGGCTCAGGGTGACAAAAAATGAGCCCATTGCGAAAAAGACCTATTTTTGGTACAATAATGAGAAAACAAAAACTATGTCCTCTCATCCACTTCAGACATTTGGCCGCAGTGATGTCTCTGAAAAAGAGCGACGGTTCGTGCGTTTTGCAGGGCCGGAATCAATGGGGCCATTGCCGCATGGACGTGCGACTCCTGAGCAGCGAGAGGGATGGAGGAATATTTCAGTTTCCGATTATTCTGGTCAGCGTACGCGTGCGATTGGCGATTGGAATGAGCGTGAAACGGGCCGTCGGTCCATTCCGTCTGCACCACAGCTCGCTGCCGAGTATCACCTCGCTTCCGCACGTGTCAGGGGAGCGGTTGTTGAAGGGAATTATATTGATGGAACACCGGTGGGGATCAAGGCAGCAACGGATGCGCGCCTGAAGATTGCGTACGCGATATCCGATCGGAATGCGAATGCAGATATGGCTCGTCTGCGTCAGGAAGTTGCCAAGGGAATACCGACATGGCAGATGACGTATTTCCATGAGTTGCCGCTTGAAGGGAAGCAGCGGGCAATTGTGAATGCAGTGAATCGTGGAGAGGATGTACCAGATATTGTTTTTAAACATCATGGTTTGGATCGAGATGTTGTTAGCAATCGTTCTGCGGCGAAATCAGCCGAAGTGTTTGTCTCTGCCGATCGTGCTGCATCAGGTGGATTTCGGTCGCGTAGCCCAGAGACTGCGGTTCGATCGCAACGTACTGTCGCACCCGATAGCGCTGACGCATTGGAGCGCTACGAAGAGCGCAGCGCGCGGTTGCAAGATTACATCCGTGACCAGGATCGTTTGCTCGATGCGAAAATCGCATCGACGTTGCAGCGTGCGACTGTCCTGCGCGATGGTCCGCAGAAAGCGGCGTTGATGGCGATCGTAGTGAAGTATCGTGCGATGCGCGAACAGTGGGGCGAATCAGTTATTAGTGAAGGACAGAGAATCGAAGATCTCTTCGGTTCGAAAGGGAAGGATATCGATGGTAAAACCAATCCGGGAAGTTTGCTGGATATTCCGGAAGAATTGCGAAAAGCGGTCCAGCGCGTCCCCGGACATGCCCAAGCGGAATTCGCCAGACAAATGGTGTTCGCCGGACGTGCGCGCATTGACCTGCCGAAGATGGTCAACGGTTTGGAGGCAGAGGTGCAAGCGGTGATTGAACAGAGTAAGCAGAGCACGAGTGAGAAAATGGCCGAGTTCATCGTGCTGCGGAGGAAGTGGGATGCTGTCGAGGGGACTGATCTTGCGCCCGAAGCACTTCGAGACGTCGGCGAAGAGCTTATCAAATCAGTCGATGATCTCGGATCACACTTGTATGTGAATCATGTGTGGGAAAACACAACGGAGGAAGAAAATGCAGCCTTCGTCACAGATGTGCAACAGCGACTTGCCGCAAAGGGTGTTTCGACTGACGATGACGAAGATTTTGAATTTTTAACGCCTGATCGTCAGGGAATGCGTAACTTGCTTGTAGCAAAGAATGGGGTATTACAAAAGCTCTGTGAAAATCAAGAAGAGGATGTGATGTTGCGACGTCGGCATGTTGTGACATTGGCGCGAACGCAGCGTGCATTCATTGAAAACGGTGGATCAAGAGACGATATTCAGGATATCATTGAGAAGCGCACAAACGCAGAGCAGCGATTGGCAAAGATGAGCAAGGAGCTGACGGAGCAAGCGAGAGTAAACTTTAACCCAGCAATACCAGAGCAAGGGCTTGCTGCTGCTCAGCGCGAACGGTTCGTGCTCGAAGATTTGCCGGCGACTCTTGATGTAGAGGAGCGTTTGAAAGAGTTAAAGCGATCGCCTGAGGGACTTCTTGGGATTATCGGCGAAGAGTGTAACAAGGTGCTCGATCCGTTACGGGCTGCGACAGATGCTCTTGTGATGGAGAATCTAATGACAAGTGCTGACTGCATTGATGCGCTCAAGATTATTCGTGCAGAGGGATCAATGCTGTGGAAATTGCAGTCGGATCTCAACCCTGAAGCGGTCGCGAGTCGGCTGGATGCGCTTGTAAAAATGCAATGGGAGATTATCGAGAAGCGCTGGCAGATTGAGCGGGGTGCAGCAGAGGAAGATCCTCAAAAAATCAGTGAAGCCATCGTGGCATCTGCGCGCGAGTTGGGTCGTCTTCGGTCGAGTGAGTTGAACAAAGCCGCGCTCGCCGCATTCGAACAAGCATTGGCCAACGAAGCGCGTGCTTTGCGTGAGCCTGTGAACGCAGCGATCGTAGTTGCACGGAACGAGAAGCCGTTGCAGATTGCAACCGTGCAAAGAGCTATCGAAGGAATTGCAGCAGAAGAATTAGCACTGCGCGCCCTTGGTATTGATGCTGATCGCATCGCGAGTATTCGTACGCAATTGTCGTTGATCGATGATTTGGATAAAGATGTCGAAACGTCAGTCATTATTGGGAAGCAACTCTCTCCTGATCTCGCGAAATTTCAACAGATGTCGAAGCTCTTGCACGATGAAGATGTGATGGTCAGAGCCGTGTTCCATGCGGATCCCAAGCGTCTCAGCGCTCGAATCGAATCGATTGAAGCACAGAGGGAATCGCTCATGAAGACATTCAATGTCGCTGTGGATACGGCTGTGAAGAATCTTGACGAAACAACATCAACGTCTGCAGATGTCGAGAAGGCATCGGAGTTGCTCGAAGAGGCATTCCGTCAGAAGGGCGGCGACGCAATGCCCGATGTGCAGGAGCTGCGGCGCCTGAGGGCAATACGCGAAAAGGTAGATGCAGTGCGGGTTGCGGCGACAGAGAACCAGCGCATCGCTGCAAAGATTCGAGAGGATGTGTTAAAACCCATTCCAACGCCAGATCCTGTGGCACCACCGGTAAGCGTGCGCAAGAGTACGTCTTCTGAGAATTCGGTTTTATTAAGGTCAACAGAGCAGCC
>CAZLEW010000061.1:0-5897 GCA_964558635.1 uncultured Candidatus Peribacteria bacterium | reverse complement strand
CGTGCAGACGTTCGTTCATGCTGACGGTATTTCCCAGTCTGATGTACAGGGATGCACAGGGCTGAAGGATATTGCTCCGCTGTGCCTGAAGATCATGGGGCTGCCCGTTCCTCCTGAAATGCATTGATATGGAGAAATCGTTTCACCTTGCCATTATTTGCGATGGTAATCGTCGTTGGGCCAAAGACAGAGGCCTCATGCCGTGGGATGGCCATCGCAAAGCCGTTGAGAATTTTCGTAACATAGGCGATTGGTGTCGCGCGCACCCGCGCATCGGCACTTTGACCTTATGGGGTTTTTCGACGGAGAATTGGAAGCGAGACGAGAAAGAAGTGAGCGAGCTTATGCGTCTGTTTGAGTGGTTCATGCGTTCCGAGATCGATCATATTGTTTCATCGAAGACGCGCTTTGTGCATACTGGTCGAAAGGACAGAATCCCCGCGAGTCTGGCGACGCTCTTTATCGAAGCCGAAGAGAAGACGAAACATTATACAGATTTCACCATCCAGCTCGCGATTGATTACGGCGGAAAAGACGAGGTTGTTCGTGCCGTCTCGACGATGGCCCCTGGCAGCAAAGTAACCGAAGAGTCGATCCGCGCGCATTTGGATCATCCCGAAGTGCCCGATATCGATATGGTGCTGCGCACGTCTGGTGAGCAGCGAACGAGTAATTTTTTTCTGTGGCAGGCGGCTCACGCAGAATGGTATTTCCCCACGTACCATTTTCCGGATCTGACGCCGGAGCGTTTGGAAGAGGCGATTACGGAGTACGACGGGCGGAAGCGACGGTTCGGGAAATGACGTGTCGGCGCGTTGCTTTACGTCGGGATCGCGTTGGCTTGCGCGCGGCGGTCGCGCGAGAGCCCCGTCGTGCTCTTCGTTTCTTGTACGAGCGCTTTAATACCTTCGGCCAACGGGATGGACGGCGCATACCCGAGCATCGTCGTGATTTTGCCGATGTCGGCGAGCTGCGTCCGGACGTAGTTCTCTTTCACAGGGTTTTCAATGTGCTTGGGCTGGATGGACGTGCCCAGGGCTGCGTTGAGATCCTTGATGACCTCGAGGAGATTTGTCGTCTTCGATGTGCCGATATTGAAAATCTGGAACCCGAGCGCTTTATCGAATTCCATCGCGCGGGTGATGCCCTGTACGACGTCCATGACGTTTGTGAAGTCGCGGGATTGCGTGCCGTCGCCATAGACAATCGGTTGCTCGCCGCGCATGAGGCCCCACAGGAACTGGCTCACGAGGTTGGCGTAGATGCCTTTGTGCTCTTCGTGTGGGCCGTAGATCGACATGAAACGGAAACCGATAATGTCCATCGATGGGTTCACCCGCTGGTAGCATTCGGCGATGTGTTCCATCGCTATTTTTGTGACGGAGTAGTGGTTCGTCGGGAGAGGGGGGTGAGTTTCGATGAGCGGAGGAGGGGTGTTCCCGTACAAAGACGACGTGGAAGCGAAGAGAACTCTCTTCACTCCCGTGCGCTTGGCATATTCCAATACTTCGAGGAACGATTGGATGCTGTTTCGGTATCCGTTCACGATGTCTTCCACGAACATCGGTGCAGACGATGTTCCAGCGAAATGTACGATGCACTCGAAGGTTCCGAGAGCGTCGAGAGTGGCACGATCTGCGGCGTCGCCTTGGATAAACGTGACTTCTGATTGTAGATGCGCGGGGTCGCCGAGGAAGAGGTTATCGAGCGCCACGACGTCGTAGGTCTCGCAGTGCGCATTGCAGAAGTTACTGCCGATGAACCCAGCGCCACCAGTAACAAGGATCCTTTTCTTTGTCATAGTTGCTTCATAGTAGCATTTTCCGTATCGATGAAGGGGTTTTTTTCTGCGGATTCGATAGTATAGATGCATGCTTCCGCGTCTTCGTGAATGGCTCAGTCTCATCCTCCTCGCTCTGCTGCCCTTTCACGCCCTGGGGATCACGGTGTTCACGCGCATTGTTGTTGGGCCCAATCATGCGCCGCTTGGTCTCGCTGCATTGTGGAAAGAGGCATTCCTCGCAGTGATCTTGCTCGTGGCGCTCGTGGAGATCATCCGATCCCCTGGAGTACGAAACGCATTGAAGGTTGATCTGACGGATTCTCTGATTTTCGTACTTGTTGCAGCCCTTGGCCTGGCAACCGTCCTTCAGGGGGTTCCGTTGATACAAGCGTTCTATGGTATTCGATACGATCTCGTACCGCTCGCTGCATTCTTCATCCTGCGCCGCGTTTCGTGGAGTGATGCGTTTTTCGCTCGAATGCCATTCGTCCTCGCCATTGCTGCAACGCTCGCTGCGCTGTATGCGCTCACGACACTTGTGCTTCCCGAAGCGTTTTTCAATGCACTTGGCTATAGCGATCTTCATTCCCTCTATGTATCTGGTCGGCCAATTGCCGCATTCCAGCACATTGGCGGTTCGGCAGTGCGCCGGCTTCAAGGGCCCATGAGCGGCCCCAATCAATTTGGCATCTGGCTCGCGGCAGTGTTGCCGTTTGCTCTGTCATTGCGCCTACAACTTCGTCGCATTGTCGCGCCGCTCCTCCTGTTGGTCATACTTCTCACGTTCTCGCGTGCTGCGTGGATTGCGACTGCCGTCATACTCATGATTGCCCTCTGGCCGCAGATACAGCGCTTGTCTGTTACCGTGATTACGACGCTCTGCATCGGGATCCTCGCGATCGTGGTGTCCGTTGCACTCTTCTTTCCTTCCGTCATTCTGCGCGTCCAGTCATCGGCCGATCATCTGCGTCGCCCGCTCGAGGCACTGTCGATCATGATGCACGAACCACTTGGTCGGGGGCTTGGATCCGCAGGTCCCGCAAATAATCGCGTTGCGGATGCATGCGTGTTTCAGGAAGCGGGGAGTGACGCTTCGTGGGCAGTGCCGCACGCGGATCTCTGCGTATTCGTTGGCGGGGTGCAGGTTCAGCCTGTTGGTCGTATCTGCACGTGCCCCCTCTTGCCCGAGAATTGGTACCTGCAACTCGGGGTTGAAGGCGGTTGGATCGCGATGGTCGCATTCATGTGGTTGATTGCTCTTCTGCTCCGACGTGCGCGTGACGCCCGATCACCTGTGTTCCTTTCGCTCTTGGCCGTTTCTCTTGCCGCGCTCTTCCTCCATGCATGGGAAGACGCCGCAGTCGCATACATGGTGTGGATACTCTGCGCGGTGTACGGTCCTACCTTCAAAACAATGCCTACAGAGCGTCAGTATTCATTTCGCTACGGATCCCAGTCGTGACGAAATGGTCGCGTATATCAGGGAAGACAACTTCGAAACGTTCAAGCAGTCGTGTCGTTATATCGATAATCTCTGAGAGCATGTGTCGCTCCTGCTTTGAGCTCTCTGTAGTAGGTTCTTTCCCTTCTTCTGTATGAAGTGCCTGCTGTGCCCCTTTCATACGGAGAAAATCACTGTCCGTTGTCATTATGAGTTGAAATATTTCCCCTGCGTTTTTTGTGGCTGTGACAGGGTTTCGTCCGTCGAGAAGTTCTGCAAGATGCCGCGTAATTGCGTTCAGTGTTGGGTGTAATGCACCGATGCATATTTCACATGACGTCGCGACGTTGCCGTGTTGGCATGATTCATTCCAGCCCTGTACGTGCTCCATCCATTTTCCGATTGTGAATGTTTTTCTCATATTTTGTATTATACACTTATTGTCAATGATTTAATAGTTTATTGGCTTAATAACAATAAAAAAAGCTGAATACATTTTTTATTATACGGTGGAGTATGACGTATGGCGTCGAGACGTCGGGGGTGACATACAGTATACTCTGTTACTCATGGAGCCGCAGACGACACCCGAGGCAGAGTTACAAACCTGGATTGCACTCTCGCAGGAGGGTGATGAAGCCGCATTTGAGAAACTCTACGAACATTTCTTTGCGCAGGTCTATCGTTATGCGGCATTTCGCCTGCAGAAGGAGTTGGCCGAGGATGTGACTGCTGAGGTCTTTATAAAGGCATGGCAGAAGTTGCATACCTACAAAGCCCGTTCGGGTGTTCCATTTGCCGCATGGCTCTTTCGTATTGCTCGGCATAGCGTGATCGACGTGTATCGGACTCACCACGGGATCGAGGAAGTCTCTGAAGCACTCGCCGACCCCGATATCTTGAATCGCGCCGATACTGCTACACATCGCAACGAAACACTTATCAGTGTCCGAAAGGCACTTTCGAAGCTCCCGAAACGCTATCAGGATGTGCTTCTGCTCTCGTTTGTGAGCGATTTGCCCACTCATGAAGTGGCGAGGGTCCTGCGCATGACCGAAGGCGGTGTTCGGATCCTTAAAATGCGTGCATTGCGTAAATTGGAAGATTTCCTTCCGTCGGATGCAGGCATAGCGTAACAAAACCCTCATTTTATCGTTTGTAGTAGTGATTCCCGTGTCATCTCCCACCCCATTCCATCGGCTGCACGATGCCCTGAGCCCCACAGAGGAGCAACGTTCACGCATGCGTGCACAGATGCATGCAGGTATGACGACTGCACGGAATATTCGCGCGGTAAAAAACATGCTCGAGCCAGCGGATGGAGCGCAAATTCGTATTTGGAATCGTATTAGTGAGCAGATCTCGCCGAGCCGCGCACGCGGGTTTTTGTCGCACGTGCGCACGTATCTCACACCCGATCACGAGCCCCTCCTGCATTTGGGTCGTGGATTCCTCCCTTCATTACAGCCTGTTATTGTCCCGGCGCGTCCGTTTAAGTGGGTGGCCGCATTTGCGATTGTCATTGTGGCGCTCCGTGCAAGCCCACTCCTCTTCCTCGCTCCTCAAACCATTGCTCAATCGAGTGTTTTTCTTCGTCCCACGCGTGGCCTTGTGACGGTGTCGATCGATGGCCTCTCACAGCCAGTGAATCACGAGATCGAACTGCTGCAGAGTATCGCCGTTCATACCGATGATGGCGAAGCGACGATTTCGCTTCATGATGATGGGACGATTCGCCTTGCTGAAAAAACATCGGTGATTTTGCAGGATTTGAGCGATCGACCTGAGAAAGGATCTGGCTTGGCGACGCTCACGCTCGTATCGGGCACTGTGTGGGTACAGGGGCTTCTTCCTGATCATTTGCGCGGCTTGAGTGTCGCAACCCCAAAGGGCATTGTCACGGTGCATGGTGGCAGCGTGTCTGTCACGGTCGATCAAGGTGATGTGACGGTCGAAAGTTGGGATCGTCATGCGCGTCTGGAGCGCGAGGAACAGGCCGATATTGTTCTTGTGGCTGGTGAACGTTTGCACGCGGTAGACAATGTGCCATTACTTGTCGAGCGTGTATCTGATGATGCGTATGACCGCGGTTGGCCCGCGCAAAATTTAAAGCGTGATGCTGTCCACCAACGTGCAATCGCTCAAGAGCAGCGCGAGCGTATGACGGCACGTGCAGGCATTTTGCCTACGTCGCGTTTGTACTCTGTAAAGCGCATTGCAGAAGAAGTCGATGTTCTTCTGACATTCGATCATGAAACAGCGGTGAAGAAGCGCGTTGCCCAGGCGACGACACGTTTGAACGAGGCAACAGCGCTCATCGCTGATGGTCAAAGCGATGTCACAGAACAGTTAGAAGAGTACCAAGTGGCGATGCTCGATATCGCCAGCGATGAACATGATTCTCCTGCGCAACGTTTGGTGGAAGAAGGTGTGGCCGAGAATGTTTCGCAGCTTGGTGCGCAATTACCAGGCAGCGATATCTACGCAGTGAAGCGATTGGTGCTTGATACCAGTACGAAGCTGCCCAATCAGCCGATCGATGCATCGGACGTTGAGGTGTCTGTGATCGCTGATACCGTCGATGCGTTGCAGATCGCAGCATCGGAAGGCGATCGTGATGCCGTGCAAGAGAACCTGGAATCACTTGCGCCGTATATCGAGGACCTCCCTGAC
>CAZLEW010000060.1:4049-5945 GCA_964558635.1 uncultured Candidatus Peribacteria bacterium | reverse complement strand
TGTCCTCGTTCACGTGATTGTTCATCGGCAAAATTTGTGAGCATAATGACCGGAAACGTGCGCTTATTTTTTGGATACTGTTCAAGCACTTGGAATCCATCAACTTTTGGCATGTGGATATCAAGAATTAGGACATGAGGAGGCTTGTCCTGTAACGCTGCAATTGCTTGTTCGCCATCTTCAACCGCGCGGATGTCGTATCCTTCGACGGTAAATTTCTTGACATACAAGTTTCGTAGAACAGGATCGTCTTCAGCGATGAGGATGTCTGGCTTGTTCATGAATATTTCCAATTCTACTGAAGTGGCGTTCGTAATGCCAGATGGTGTGGGTAGAGTGAAAGAAGAAAGATGAAAAAAGAAGCCCAAGCACTACTGCGGGCTTCTTTAACATTCTTGAGGATGCTTTTACGCGACTGATACGCGCACATATTTCGTAACTTTCGCATCACCAAGATATTGCTCAATCGTCTTTGATGGATCTTTCACAAAGTTTTGCTTTAAGAGTGCACTCTCTTCGCGGAACTTTTTTTCTTTGCCCATCATGATCTTGTCCCACATTGCTTCGGGCTTGCCTTCTTTCGAAAGTTGAACTTTCCAGATTTCTTTTTCGCTCTCAACAAGCTCAGGCGTTACTTCATCGGGTGAAACAACTTTGGGGTTTAAGGCAGCTGCGTGCATCGCAAGATCGCGAGCATGCTCTTTTGTTCCGCCTTCAAGAGCGATGCCTACGGCAATCTTTGCATTGCTGTGAAGATACGATCCAAGGGTGGAACCTTGAAGAAGATGCATTTCGCCAAGCGTAATATTTTCGCCAAGCTTCTGCACAAGTTCCGGGAGGAGCGTGTCTGCCTTCTGCTGTGCGCTCGCCTCGCCCGAAGCGAGAAGTGTGTCGACAATCTGCTTTCCAGTCGATTGGAAGTTATCGTCACGTGCGACGAAATCCGTTTCACAGCGAAGCAAGACGATCGCGATGCTTGAAGAGTTTTCAGCAATGAATGCCAGACCTTCGGCCTGTTCGCGTGCTGCTTTCTTGGCTGCCTGTGCGAGGCCTCGCTTGCGGAGGAGTTCGATGGCCTTTTCCTCGTCGCCGCCTGCTTCTTCAAGTGCTTCCTTACATGCAGAGATCGAGACGCCCGTGCGGACGCGCAGTGATGCGATGGCTTGTGCAGAGATGTTCATAGTGAGGGGTGGAAAGAGGGGATTAAGCTTTTACTGTCTCTTCGTCGTCGGCTTTGGCCATAAGGAGGCTATCGCGAATGGTCTTGAGGATGAGGGCGATAGAACGAACGGCGTCGTCGTTTGCAGGAATGAGCGTCGTGTATTCGAGAGGGTTCACGTTGCTGTCGCAGATGCCGTACACAGGAATCGAGAGTTTCTTGGCTTCGAGCACCGCCACATGGTCGCGCATGCCGTCGATCACGAACAGTGCATCGGGCAGGCCTTTCATCTCGGCGACACCCGAGAGCGCGATTTCAAGTTTCGCGAGGCTTTTGCGCAATTCCGTCTGCTCTTTCTTCGTGTATTTCTCGACTTCACCCGTTTGGAACGACCGCTTGAGATCGAGGTAATACTGGATGCGTTTCTTGATCGTGGGCCAGTTTGTCAGAAGCCCAGGAATCCACTTCTTCGTCACGACGGGTTGACGAATCGCACGTCCGAGTTCTTCAATGAACGGAATACTCTGTTGCTTCGTCGAGACAAAGAGGATCGTCTTGCCTGCGCTCTGGAGCGTCCTCAGGTTTTCGCACACTTTCTCGAGACCTTCGCGGGTCTTGAGGAGGTTGAAGATGTGGATACCCTTGCGCTCGCCATAGAGGTACGGCTTGATCTTCGGGTTCCACTTCTCGCGTGGGTGACCAAAGTGACACGCTGCCTCGAGCAGATCTTTTTCGGA
>CAZLEW010000060.1:0-3949 GCA_964558635.1 uncultured Candidatus Peribacteria bacterium | reverse complement strand
AAGCGATGATCGAATCCTTGGGGGCACCCTTCGTATCTCGTGTCGCCTGTGCGGAGGATACTGCTTGGAGAGGCGTTCACCCTTCGACTCGGCCTGTAGGCCTTGCTCAGGGTGACTGCGTCCGCGCAGTCAGGACCGCTGCGATCAATACGAAGTAACAGGGGCATTCTAGATAGTTTTCAGCATTCTGCAAGCGGGGGATTGGATTGTATAAATATTGTGTTCGATATTGACAATTATAGATAGTACAGTACAATAATTTTATGGTTGTTTCAAACCATAGAAAGAGGGACCAATGTATACAATGGTGTCGACCGTGCAGGAGATTAGTGAGGCCATCGGGGAAAGCCCCGATGATATGGCCCTCGACAAGAAGGTGTTCGATGGCGACTTCAACGCGAAAATCCGTGCCCGACTCAACGCCGTCGGCAAGGACGCGATCGACGTCAGCATCAACTGGTTTGCGTCGCGCATCACGCAGCGAATCAACGAGCTGCGCGATTGCTAAGAGTCCGCCTGCGACGCAAGTCGTTAGGCGACTCACCCCAACCCTGGCACGAGCCAGGGTTTTTTATACGTCGATCACGTTCGGTCGTTTACTCTTTGCCTCGTGTTGCTGCCACAAATCCTTCGGAATGACCTTTAACGCGATCGTCACGAGGACGACGATGATGCTGATGTCATCGAGCTGCCCGAGGATCGGGATGAAATCGGGCACGAAATCGACAGGGAGTAGGAGGTAGAGCAGCGCGGCCCAGGGGAACACTTTGGCTGCAACGGGCGTTTTCGGATCGCGTGAGAGCGAGAGCCAGAGCCGAATGAGTCGCATGATCCGTTTCATCGCACGTTCTCGACAAGTGTGCTCAGCGGCACGCGAATCTGCTGTTGTGTGTCGCGATCGCGGATTGTGACTGTATCCTTCGCACCTTGTGCCGCATCTTCGCCGAGCGTGCCGAAGTCGACGGTGATGCACGTAGGTGTGCCAATTTCATCGTGGCGGCGGTAGCGCTTGCCGATGGATCCAGTGATATCGAAATCGATGCGGAGATTCGTTTCTTTCTGAAGCAGTTCATACACTGCCTGTGCTTTCGCGATGAGGTTCTCCTTCTTCGACAACGGAAGAATCGCCACTTGAACGGGGGCGATGCGCTTGTGGAAATGCATGACCGTGCGCGTGTCGCCGTCCGGCAATGTCTCTTCGTCGTACGCTTCGAGCATTGTCATCAATGTCAGGCGACTGAGGCCGAATGTTGGTTCCACGACGTGCGGGATGAATTTGACCGTCGGATCATCTGGATCTGTGTACTGCAGATCTTCACCGGATTTCTCCATGTGATTCTTCAGGTCGAAGTCTGTGCGATACGCGAGGCCGAACATTTCTTTCCAGCCCCCAAACGGCGTGTTGTATTCGATATCTACCGTACGTTTGCTGTAGTGCGAGAGTTCATCCTTCGTGTGTTCACGTACGCGCAATCTGTCGTGTGCGAATCCTATATCCTGAAGGAACTTCTTCTGTTCTTCGAGCCAAAAATCGAATGTCTTCTCCCATGTTTTTTCTTCAATGAAGTACTCAAATTCCATGAGATCGAATTCGAGCGTGCGGAACGTGAAATTACCTGGAGTGATTTCGTTGCGGAACACTTTACCGACGGAAGCGATACCGAATGGCAACCGTTTGCGCATCGTTTGAAGGACGTTTTTGAAGTTCACGAACATCGCCTGTGCAATTTCACCGCGCATGTAAATGTCCTGATTTCCTTCTGCACTCTCCACGGCACCGAGTTGTGTGCGGAATAACATATTGAACTTGCGCGCTTCGGTGAACTGGTCTTTTGTACCGCACGTCGGGCAGGCGATTCCTTTTTCTTTGATGATGGCCGTCAACTCCGACACGGGCAGGCCGTCGGCTTTCATCTCGGGGAAGGCATGTTCGATCAGGTGATCCGCACGATGACGCGCCTTGCATTTCTTACAATCGATCAACGCATCGTTGAAGTTGGCAACGTGACCGCTCGCTTCCCACACTTTCGGGTTCATCATGATCGCGGCGTCGATACCCACCATGTCGTGGCGTTTCTGTACGAACCGCTCCCACCACCAATCGCGAATGGCGTTTTTCAATTCCGTGCCATAGGGGCCGTAATCCCATGAATTCGCGAGTCCGCCGTAGATCTCGGATCCGGGAAAGATGAAGCCTCTGCGCTTGCAGAGGGAAACCAACGATTCGAGATTTTTAGCAGGCATGGAAAATGGGAGAATGGTACGAGAATAGCATGTTTCGCCAAAATGTGTAGACTGTCTCAGCATGGCAAAAGTCGCGATTATCGCAGGAGCAGGCCCAGCCGGACTCACGGCTGCCTATGAATTACTCAAGCGAACGGACATCCATCCGATCGTCTGCGAAGCGACCGACATGATCGGTGGCATCGCGCAGACGTACAACTATAAGGGGAATCGCATCGATATCGGGGGGCATCGATTCTTTAGTAAAGACAAACGCGTGATGGATTGGTGGTTCAATATTATGCCAGCGCAAGGCGCACCCGCAGCGGACAGTCTTGAAAAAAAACACGAGATCGACTACGCGACGCGCGCGGTGCTCAGATACCTCTGCCCCGAGTGCATGCCCGACGCAGGCGAGGGGTGGAGTGTTGATGGAACGACCGTCGAACGTCCTGCACCGGATCCAGAGAAAGAAGATGGCGTCATGCTTCAGCGTCCGCGGCTTAGTCGTATCTTCTATAAGAAGCATTTCTTTCCGTATCCGCTCGGGATCACGCTCCTCGTGGCGCGGCGACTTGGTCTGTGGAACACATTCCTCATTGGTTGTTCGTACCTTTGGAGGCAGGCAATGCCGCTGAAGGATGAAACGTACCTCGATGCCTTCTACAAAAATCGTTTCGGTGATCGGCTCTACGCGACGTTCTTCGAAGCGTATACGGAGAAAGTCTGGGGTGTGCCGTGCAGCCAGATCCGTGCAGACTGGGGCGCGCAGCGCGTGAAGGGGCTTTCGCTCAAGCGAGCCGTCGTCGATGCAATTCGCGATATGCTCAGTTCGGATTTTCAAAAATCGCAGCGTGAGCGTGAAACAAGCCTCATCACACGGTTCTTTTACCCGAAGTTTGGACCGGGCCACATGTGGGAGACAGTGGCAGACCAGGTGAAGAAGGCTGGCGGCGAAGTCCGCATGAAGACGCGTGTATCGGGTGTGCATGTCGATGGTGGTCGCGTGACTCGCGTAACGCTCGAGGACATGGACACGGGCAAGACGACGGAAGAGCAGTGTGATTACTTCTTCTCGACGATGCCGATCAAGCACCTGGCAGGCATGATGACGCCGCACCCCTCGCCGCGCGTGGTCGAAGTGGCGGAGGGGTTGTGCTATCGCGATTTTCTAACGGTGGGCCTATTGCTGAAAAAATTGCACGTTGAGGAGAAGAGGAAAGCACCTGCGACGGACGTGCCAGACAACTGGATCTACATCCACGATGGTGGCGTGCGCGTCGGGCGTATTCAGCTCTTCAACAACTGGAGCCCGTACATGGTGGCAGACCGTAAGAACTCGATCTGGATCGGGCTCGAGTACTTCGTGAATGAAGGAGGGGATTTATGGATCATGAACGATCAAGACCTCATTGACCTCGGTATGCGCGAGATGGAGCAGATTGGCTTTGCTCGAAAGGATGATTTGCTCGATGCGTGCGTGCTTCGGATGCCGAAGGCCTACCCGGCGTACATCGGCAGTTATGATCAATTGCACGTCATACGCGAATTCGTCCAGACGATCCCGAATCTCTACCTCATCGGTCGCAATGGCATGCACCGTTACAATAACCAAGATCACAGTATGCTGACGGCAATGCTCGCGGTCGATAACATCGTCGCCGACCGTCTCGATACATCAAACCTGTGGGATGTGAATATGGAGATGGTGTATCATGAGGAGAAG
>CAZLEW010000059.1:0-6479 GCA_964558635.1 uncultured Candidatus Peribacteria bacterium | reverse complement strand
ATCACCGATGTACTTACGAGTATGTCACTCTCCCTCGCTTTGAACGCTGCCATGATGGATTCCTTTTCATCGGCTGGCATGCGTCCGTGCAGCAGCGCGATCTTCCTTGTGGGGAATGCCGCCGACAAACGCCGATGCTCCTGCTGGACGTTCTTCACTTCACGGATGTCTTCAGCGTCTGATTCGGCAATGAGCGGGCATATGACAAACGCTTGCCGACCTTCTGCGATCTGCGTATCAATGAACAGCTCCACCGTGCGGCGATCATCAGGCGAGACGACGGTCGTATGAATCTCTTTTCGATTCTTTGGCTTCGACTGCAGAACCGACAGATCATGGTCACCATAGGCGGTGAGCGCGAGTGTGCGCGGAATCGGTGTCGCCGTCATCGAGAGAAAATGTGGCGAGCCTTTGTCCTTCAGTCGCGCACGCTGCGCAACGCCGAAGCGGTGCTGCTCATCGACGATCACGAGGAGGAGATTTGCAAAGCGGACGGTATCCTCGATCAGCGCATGCGTACCGATGACGACGTCGATTGCTCCCGCGGCGAGCGACTGACGGACGACATCTTTTTCACTTGCCGTCATCGAGCCTGTGAGTAACTGCACATTCGGCATTCTTCGCGATGCACCATCAACGGACACGGCGTTATGCCATGTCAGCAGCAACGTCGAAATCGACAGCACGTGCTGCCGTGCGAGCACTTCCGTCGGCACCATGAGCGCCACCTGGCCACCATGCGCGAGAACATTCGCCGTGACCGCGACGGCGACGAGCGTTTTACCGGAACCTACATCACCCTCAAGCAGACGCGACATCGGACGATCCTGCTCCATGTCTTTCAGAATTTCGTAGATGGCAATGCGTTGATCGTCCGTCGGCGTAAAGTGCAACGATGCAAAAAAACTTTTAATCAATTCCGCATTCATAGGAATTTTCAAACGATCTTGAGCAACAGACCTCCACGCCGCTCGCCGCTCGAGTGCATCTTTCTGCACAAGATACATTTCATCGAATGCCATGCGCTCTCGGGCGCGCTCCACGGCGGTGGGATCCTCTGGAAAATGCAACGCTTCAACTGCCGCAGCACGTGGCATGAGACCTTCTTCTTGTACAAGAAGAGGATCCAAGGTTTCTGGAAGATCTTTCAAGAGGTGTCTCACGAGTGCAATTTTTTCACGTAACCACTTACTCGTGATGATTTCGTGCTGAGGGTAGAGCGGCACGAGCCTCCCCGCGTGCAGCAGCGGTCGGCTGCCGGCAAGCTCGAACGTCGGGCTCGCCATTTCCAAGCGCACACCAACTTCCTTTATTTTTCCTGTCAGGACTACCTCACTCTCATCTGGAAGCATCCGTTTAATATGTGGTTGATTAAACCACGTCACTTCACACGTATCGCCCACGGTATCGGCAAACGTCGTCTTCAGCAGTGATTTACCACCCCGAAGACGCGTGAATTTGATCGAGCCAATTGTTCCGCGCACACTCACCTTCTCACCAAGAGGACATTCCGCGAGCGTTCGCATCTGACTGAGATCCTCATGCCCACGCGGGAGGTATAAAAGTAAATCAAGTACCGTCGACATCTGCATCGACGCAAGCGCATCGACGTATGCTTGCGTCGTGTGGAGCAGAGCGGCCGTGAGAGGACTTGTGAGCTTCATTAGCCATATACTACCTGATACACTCCTCACATGACTGATCTGTCATCCCTTATTCACCAACATAAGCACCTGCCTGAGGATGCTCAAAAGAAAGCTGGCAAAGCCATTGCAGGTGCGATGAAGCCCGAGATCGAGGCATTCCTGAGCGAGCTCCTTGAACTCCTTCAACAAAAAAAGATCGACCTCGGGAACGTGAAGAGCTTTCTGAATACAGAGATCTACAATGCACTGAAACAGAAAGAGAAAGACACAATTGACCTCGCCCTCATGAACCTGGGCCACATGCTTGAGGATGTGATCGAATTTCGCCTCTCGAAGCTGACGCCCGATTCATCACCGCAACTCGAAAACATGATCGCGGGACTGTTGCAGATGAAAACAAACATTGAAGAGAAGGTAGGAGATGTGTTTAAGTTTTAAAGTGTCACCCTTCGGTACGATCGTGTGTCACGCCTCGGTACAATTTTGCGCGGCAAAATCACTCGGCCTGACACACTGTTCTTCACGACGAGAGAACGCAGAATGTCGCTCTGTCATGCCGAGTGTTCGGCGAGTCAAAAACGAGCCGAATGTACCGAGGCATGACAAAAGGCATACTCCGATCATGCAACAATATTTTACGTACCTGCTCCGTTTTGAGGATGGTTCGTACTACACTGGCGTGACGAACAATATACACATGCGTATTCATGAGCATCGAACATGCTTTCATCCTGATTCGTATGTTTCACGGAAAGGGACATTTGATGTTGTGCGTATAGAAACGTTCAAATGGGTGCTGGATGCGATTCGTCGTGAAAAACAAATTCAATCGTAGAGTAAGGCGAAAAAGGATGCACTTGTCCTCGGTGATGAGAATGCGTTGTTTTACCTCTCAAAGAAACAGTTTCGTGTCAGGCCGAGTGCCCCGAGTCGCAGCGAGGGGTGTACCGAGGCGTGACACAAACCACCTCACAACTGCCGCTCATCAATCCACCCGACTTCGCACGGCTGCGGCCGTAGCTACGCCGGGTAAGCCAGCTCACAACTGCTTCGCATCAATCCATCGAATTCTGTCGTCATCTTTCCACCACGTCATCTGCCGCTTCGCGTACTGCCGCGTTTTTGCGGCGATCACCTCGATCAATTGTTCTTTGTTTTGTTCGTCGCTGCGCAACCACTGCGCAATCTCGCGGTAGCCGACACTTTTGAATCCAGGTTCATCAATGCTGTGTCCGTTCTCAAGCAATGTTTCGACTTCGCGAATCCACTCGCTTTCTACTAATTCCCTCGTCCGTCCATCGATACGCTTCACAAGTTCATCCCTCGGCCACTCAAGCCCAAATATCAACGTCTGAAAATCCGGCGGGACAGTTTTCTTCAGTGTCGAGGGTGGAAAGCCCGTGAGCCGGTAGAGCTCTACCGCGCGAACCACATACTGCTTATTCGCTTTGTCGAAGCTCTTCGCGGTCTCGGGATCCACACGTGAAAGTTCATCGAACAATGCCCAACCGTCGTCTTCATCGTAGAGTTTCTCTAATTCTTTTCGTAGCTCGGGATCGGCTTCTGGCAGCGGCCGCAGCCCATCAATGACCGCAGAGATGTACAACATCGATCCCCCGACGAGCACGGGCACATTCCCGCGCGCATGAATCTCTGCAATAACACGCATCGCCTGCTCCTGGTACCACGCGATCGTTACCTGCTCTTTTGGATCCAATACAGAGAAGAGATGATGCGGACAATCCCCCATTTCCTCAACAGAAATTTTCGCCGTGCCAATGTCCATACCCTTATACAGTTGGCGAGAATCCGCATTGATAATCTCCACGAGCGAGAAGTTTCCCTCTCCTGTCGCACGGGAGAGGGTGGCACCGTAGTGCTTGGAGAGGGCCAGCGAAAACCCTGTCTTCCCGCTTGCCGTAGGCCCAAGCACGACAATCACCGGTTTAGGGGAAGTTTTAAGGTGTATGTCGACGAGCGACTGCCAATCATGTGGACCTAACGGTTTCACGTCCCTATTCCACCACTGCTGAGGCAAGCCGAAAAATGCTACAATAACCATAAATTTCCTCTTTTCACCCACATGAACCCTTCTCTTCAGTCTATCTATAGCAACATCACCCGCGGAAACCTGACACCGACGAATTTCATCATCCCAACCGTCATCGAGAAGACGCAATTTGGCGAGCGTGTGTACGACATCTACTCGCGCCTCCTCGAAGAACGTATCGTTTTCCTTGGTACGCAAATTAACGACGACGTCGCAAATGCGATCATCGCGCAGTTCCTCTTCCTTCAAAAAGAAGATCCAAAGAAAGATATCACCATGTACGTGAACTCCCCCGGTGGGCAGGTCACCTCAACCATGGCGATGTACGACACAATGCAGCATATCTCGCCTGATGTCTCGACGGTGTGCCTGGGTATGGCGGCCTCTGGCGGCGCAATCATCCTTATGGGTGGCCAAAAAGGAAAGCGCTTTGCGCTCAAGCACAGCGAAATCATGATCCATCAGCCACTCGGCGGCACCGAAGGGCAAGCAACAGACATTGCGATTCATGCAGAACACATCATCAACATGAAGAACACATTGAATGAACTGATTGCAAAGCACACAGGGAAGAAACTGGAACAAGTAAAAGCTGATACGGAGCGTGATAAATTCCTTACGGCAAAAGAGGCTCTTGAATACGGCCTGATCGACAAGATCATTGATTAACCGTAACCGACATTCAAAAAAGAGGACCGCGTGGCCCTCTTTTTTCTACAACACTGTATTCTTATTTCTTCTTCGTTGCCGTTTTCTTTGTAGGCGCTTTTGCAATAAGGACTGGCTTTGAAGATGGTACTGTTGCCTTCACGGGTGTCGCCCCACACGATGAACCACAACATGCACTTGGCAGGCCGCGGACCGCAGCAATATAGAAGAGAATCCACACAATCGCATTCATCGTTGGTGGCATGGTGTCATTGAGCGACATACCCGAAAGAACCGACTTCAGCATGAGACCAACGGGAATCGATACCAATGCGCAGCCCGCGATCAGCGCACCAACAGGTGGCAAAAACCCAAGCGCGATAAGCACGCCACCAACGATCATAAGACCTGGGAGCAGATAGCCCCACATCATGCCGATCGTTTCAAGCGACCCAAGACCGCGCCCAACCGCTTCGGCAAATGTTGCAGCATCAATGTAATGGGCAATCCCGACGAGCGCCAAGGCAACGCCGAACCCAACACGAACGACGACGGCTGCGACCGTCATGGGATGACAAGAAGTATTGTTCATAGAAGAGGGAAGGAAATCGTTGGACAACAGTTTGAACGTCTAGCCCCGTCCGCGACAAGTGCCTGCGGCCACTTGATGTTGCATAAAGTCCGAAACCTGTATGCTCCACGCGTGTTTACCCTCGACAGAACGACAGAAATCGGCCGCCGCGGACGCATAGAAACAATGCATGGCACCATCGAAACACCTGTGTTCTTTCCTGTTGCGACAGACGGCGCCATGCGCGGGCTCACACTTGAAGATACGCGCGCACTCGGTTCGAAGGTCCTCCTCTGCAATACGTACCACCTTCACCTTCAGCCGGGTGAAGCGATCGTTGCGGCGGCGGGAGGGCTGCACGAATTCATCGGATGGGATGGACCAATCCTCACGGACTCTGGTGGTTTTCAAGTGTTTTCGCTCCAAGATCTGCTGACAATCGAAGAACATGGCGTGCGTTTCAAATCACACCTCGATGGCTCGCCGTTATTCCTGGGGCCAGAAGAAGCGATGACAATTCAACATACGCTCGGCTCCGATATCATCATGTGCTTTGACCAGTGCCCGCCATCAACTGCGCCGCGCGCAACGCAAGAAGAAGCGGTCGATCGCACGATCCGTTGGGCGAAGGAATGCAAGACATGGCATATGAAACTCAAGAATGCATCGGGGAAGAATCCCCTCCTCTTTGGCATCGTGCAGGGCGGGCTTGAGAAGGATCTCCGTAAGAAGTGCGCCGAAGAATTGATCGCCATCGGATTTGACGGGTATGCCGTCGGCGGACTCGCAGTCGGTGAAACCGAAGCCGAAATGTATGACGTCCTCGATGCGGTCTGCCCCATACTCCCGGAAGACAAGCCCCGCTACCTCATGGGTGTTGGGCGCATCGGTCAGCATCGCGAAGCGGTGAAACGCGGCATCGACTTATTCGATTGCGTCCTCCCCATGCGCGAAGCGCGGCACGGAAAGATTCATATCAGCGACGGCACGACGATTAATATTCTGAATGCCGCATTCCGGACCGATCATTCTCCGATCGATGAACATTCTCCGACGGATATGAGTCGGAATCATTCGAAGGCCTACCTCGCGCACCTCTTCCGCGCCAAAGAACGCGCCGCCGAAACGATCGCCTGCATGCAGAACATGGCCGTCACACTGGATGCTATGAAGAAGCTACGCAAAGAAATTGAGAATCACGAGTGATCGACTACTACAAAATCACCCCGAACTGTCAGGCGACGGTGATCCCGCTGATTTTGATCGTCGTGTAGTCCTGGCGATGCCCCTTCGTGCGCATGTAGCGCTTGCGACGGCGGAATTTGAAGACGGTCAGCTTTGCTTCGCGACCATGCTCGACTACCTCGGCCTGCACAGAGGCACCCTTCACAAGGGGCGTACCGAGCGTCAGATCCCCACTATCCGAGACGACCATCAGAACGTCATCGAACGTGATCTTACCCTTCTCTTTGGCATCCTGCAGCGGAACATTGAGTGTGTCCCCTACTTGGACCTTCTACTGGAAGCCTGCGATTTTGACGACGGCGAACATAAAGCTGCGAGA
>CAZLEW010000058.1:3886-6501 GCA_964558635.1 uncultured Candidatus Peribacteria bacterium | reverse complement strand
AATTCTTCCTCCAGTTCTTTTTTCAGTGCTTCTTTCGCTTGCTCTGTACTCAACTTGCTTACTTTCTCGAGCGCTTCGCGGTGCGTTGTTTGAGCATCCTTCAGTTCAGCCTTCATTGCCGTGAGTTCCTCTTCCTCTTTCTGGAGGCGAATACGCTGTGTTTCTACTTCCTTTACTTTCGCATCGAGTGACTTTTCTTTTTCATCGACACGAGCCTGGTCCTTCTCGAGACGGCTCGTTAATTCATTCGCTTGCAGTTTGGCATCTGAAACGATCTCTTTCGCAGAGGCTTTCGCTTCGGCCTCGGCTGTTTTTATCTGCGCACGGGCCTCGGCAATTTTACCCTGGAGGGCATTGATCTCTTTCTGCTTCGTATCGATCTCGACCTGGAGACCGCGGCTGATGTCTTTACCTGCGCCACCAAACTGTTTACTGGCGAGGTACCCTGCGACCAGTCCGATGATCGCAGCAATGAGGAGTCCGAATGTATTCATAGGAGAAAAGGGGAGTGGCTCGTAAGCCGCTCGCCCGCAAGAGCGCTGAAAGCTGTTTCAGGCCGTAGTTGAGTATCTGAAGGGGGAGACTCATGCGAGGAGGCGGTGTTCCTAGTAGGAACGTTCTTGCAGTATACGTGGACGGTTCGTTGGATGCGAGTGCGATTTCATGGCTTCTATTCAACGATATTCCTTTTTACTGCAGAATATTCTGTTGCGGTATTATCGAGCCGATTGTCCTGTGTTCTTCTTGTTCACAGAACGACGATTTGGTCTGTACAAAGGCCTCAAGTGCAGTGCCTGATGTGTGACACTCGTGAGAGTGGGTCGCGCATCTTCTCTCGATCTCGGATGGTGTGCCTATGCGTCGCGCTCTTACGGCACTGCTTCTATTGATCCAATTTTGTGTTCAATCTGCACCCCTTGCATTCGCTGATGATGGCGCTTCCTTGCCATCAGAAGAACCTGCAGTTGTTCTTGAAGAACCGTTTCGTGCGGCATCGGGATCGATGATTCCTCTTGAAACATCGAGCGGTACGGTGATCCCTCAAGCGCCAGAAATTCTTTCGGAGAGTGCATCAGGATCGATCGTATCGCTTTCTGGTGCGGTAACGCTCATGGAAGCAGTGGAGGTTGCTGAAGATCAGAACCTCACTGAGGTGATTGATGCGTTGCCCGTTCTGCAGAGCACACCGCTTCACGTCGTGATCACTGAAGTGATGTGGATGGGGTCAAATCTTTCGACGGCAGATGAATGGGTCGAGATCGCGGCATTCAGTTCGGGGTCTCTGTCACTTCCTCAAAGCCTCAGCGGATGGACGCTGGTTACGGTAAAGGCAGGAGTTGAAACGACGATTGCACGCCTGAAGCCAGAGCATCGAATCGCTTCTGGCGGCGTGATCATCGTTGCGAATTACGTTGCTTCTGCGTCGAGGCTCGCGATTGAGCCAACTATCGTGACAACCGGCATGAGTTTGCCGAATACGCAAGTACTGCTCCGATTAAAAAATGCCTCAGGTGCAGTCATCGATGAAGTGGATGATGGCATCGGCGTGCCATTTGCAGGTGCGAACCCCTCTGGTGGAGGGCCGAAAGCCAGTATGGAGCGAACGAATGTATGGGGGATGGGGAATGTTGCATCATCGTGGAGTACAGCAACGCTCTCGACAGGGTTTGACGACGGGCCGCCGATTTTTGGTACACCAGGTTCATCTGCACTCGTACCTGTTCAAGTACAGCCACCTGAACCCTCTCCCGAAAGCCCGATCAATCCGTCCATGAATGTACCAATTATTCCGATCCAAGCACCACCGCTTCTGCGTCTGACCGAAGTACTGCCAAATCCGCCTGGCTACGATACCGACGAATGGATCGAAATCGGATCGTTTGCAGAGACGGTGGTGAATCTTGCTGAGGTGACGCTCCGCACGGGGACAACGCGTTTTGCACTCGATGGAGCGTTGCTGCCTGGCGAGGCGCGTGCCTACGGTAAGGTGATAACAGGTCTCTCGCTTCCCAATACCAGTGGCACGCTCGAGCTCCTCTGGCGAGATCGCATCATCGATACGTGGACCTACGGTGAAACGCTGGAGGGCGTCAGCCTCGGGAGGGGGATCGATGGAACTGTGACACCGCAGTGCGTACCTTCTCCGAATGCACTGACGTTTGGGGCGTCGCTCAACCCCGAGATCGTCATACAGTCATCGAATGCCGGTGCGGGGACACTTTCCCTCAACCTCGACACGCAGGTGATGGAAGGGTCGCTGGCGGGGGCATCCTGCACGTGGGCATACCCTGATGGGTACACGAGTAGCAGTTGCAATCCACCGTCGCACTCTATGCCAGGACCATTACAAGGAGACGTTATTTTGGTATTAAAGGATTACTGTGGCAATACGCTAACACGCAGCCTTCACATCGATCTTCCAGGGAAAAACAGCGGGAATATGAAGGACGATACATCGCGGGCATGTCTCCCGACGGCCTTCACCGGCGTTGTGGTTTCCGAGGTGCTTCCAAACCCTAATGGCGACGAGGAGGAGGGGGAGTGGATTGAACTTTCAAATCCCTCGACTGTTGAAAAGCCTCTCTGCGGGTGGTCCATCGATGATGGTAAACAGG
>CAZLEW010000058.1:1888-3876 GCA_964558635.1 uncultured Candidatus Peribacteria bacterium | reverse complement strand
CCTTACTCGCTTGATCGGTGGCGGTTGCCTGCCGGTGAGTCACTCCTCTTACCCCGGGGGGAAACAGGCATTGCCCTCAATAACGATGTCGATGCGGTGCGATTGTTTGCTCCGCAGAGAGTAGGCGGGTCAGCGACGTACGAGATCGTTCGCTACAAGGGGGCACCAGAAGGTCGTTCGTGGTCCAGGCGCGACGACAATGTGTGGCTCTGGTCAGACACGCCAACCCCAGGCACAGAAAACCACTTCGAGGATGTACAGTGGCCAACGGCAATCGAAGCACGCATCTCGTCTGCACTCCCGAACCCCGCAGGTGACGATGATCGCGGTGACGAATGGGTTGAGATCGAGAACCTCACACGGTTTTCCTTGCCTCTCACTGGGTGGTCCGTGCAAACGTCGTCAACAACACAGTCACTGAACGGCATAATTCTTCTTCCGTTTGAACAGAAGCAGATCGAAATGCCTCACCTTCCGAATACGAAAGGATTCGTGCGCCTGCGTGACCGCGATGCACAGACGCAATCCGTCCTCACGTGGAACAGTACGAAGGATGATCAGAAAATAGTGCAGCCACAGGTTGTTGCAGATGTGTCTGAACTTACAGTAGGAAAGAGCGACGACTGTATTCATTGGACAGTGAAAGATCGTGATGGGCATGAAATTGTATTTGCGATGAATGGTATAAAAATAGAAGAGAGAGTTTTGTGTATGAATTACGTTTCAACCCTTCTTGAAAACAAAAAAGTTGATCAAAAAATATACTCAAAAGACGGGGTTCAACAAACGCTGTTGCTTGATGGAACAGACGTCGTTTCGCTCATGCTCCGGAGTGGGATTGTGATTGTGGATCACGACTCACACTCGCTATTTCTTGCACGGTATCAACTGGATGAAGCAGAAGCGAGGGGTGCGCGACGTGGGGTATGGGCCGATGAAAGCACGACGCAGCTCATCGATGCTTCGCGTGCACTGGACGTTACTCGGAACATTATTCAAGAGGATGGGCTCATGATCAAACCGTCGCTTGCATCGGGGATTATTGATCATGGGGTATCGGTAGAATTTTCAACGAATGTCCCAGCGTTCCTCTGGGTGGCTGATGGTACTGGATCGTACATTCCATATCATCATCCCATCACGATTGTGCATGATACGGACCTTCGCATCCGTGCAGAGTCTGAGGTACAAAGCTCTAGCGGATTATCGTATACAATTGAATCGTTTCAGTCCTATGCAGTGCGGAAAAGTCGATATCCATTACTGAAAATTAGTGAGGTGTATCCAAGTCCTAATAGTGGTGAAAAGGAATGGGTAGAGCTCTGGAATCCGACCAGTGAAACAGTATCACTCCTTGGGTGGTCGGTCGATGATGCTCTCGATACAGGAAGCAGACCCGCAGTCTTCTCTCAGAATGTTTCACTTGCACCCGGCGAGCGTAGGATCTTCGATGACCTTTCGATCGCGTGGAATAATACCGGCGATCGTGTCTGCTTGATTGATCCAAATGGTCAAATTCGTGATGATGTGAGTTATGGCTCAGTCAAGAAAGGGCGAGCTGTTGCCGTGACCTTTGATCGCAATGGAGAGCGACTCGGCGAGTGTATGACAGTGCATGCGACGCCAGGGGAGAGCAATCGATGTGCAACGGAGCAGAAACCAGCAAAGAAATTATCGACGAAGAAGGGTGGCTCATCGAAGAAGGCACGGTCACATACTGTTCGCTATGTGAATGTTGAGGAGCAAAGTGAATCTGATCATACCCCTCGTGATATTTTTGGAATTATTCTGAATAGTCGAGTTTCAACAGAACATTCTTTTTATTGGCTCTATGTAGGGCTAATCGTATCATTTAGTGTTTCTTTGAGCATATTCTGCATTGTGCGACCTACTCGATGGCTTGGTGTAGGGCTTCCGTGAAAGTGCATTTTGTGGTACACTGGGAAGATTTATGACGGGAAATACCAACTCCACCGGAGGTATCGATC
>CAZLEW010000058.1:0-1878 GCA_964558635.1 uncultured Candidatus Peribacteria bacterium | reverse complement strand
GCTGAGCAGCAGTGGAGTAGTGTGTCGTATTTACTCGGCCTTCCGCAGGACGTCAACAATCTGCCAGCGAATGCCGCCCTGGTCGCGACGAATATTGCGACAGAAATCGGACGAGTTCGTGGGACTGGGATGATGCCTGAATTGTTTAACCAAATTGCACGTGAATACAACCAGGAAATACAAACATCTCGCGCGCTCTTAAGTATCGATCCGGCTGGTCGCGGTGTGAATGCTGTGAACCCGAACGTCGCGATGGCGGACGCGTGGTTGAAGGTGATCTATCGCAATGTGACGGAGCATGATTTGCGTCTCATGATGGAGAATATCCGAGGAAATTCCATCCGGGTTCTTCGTACAGGTTCGCCGTCCGATTGGAGTGGTGTAACCATCCCTACTACGATCGCCGCTGCGGCAGGTTTTAGCTTGGCCATTGATTTGAATCATCCTGCATGGCGCACGGGTAATGAGAACATTATACGTAACCGGCTTCTTAACCAGGTCCCGGCCGACGTGGGTGTCACACTCACACCTCCGCCACCTCCAGCAATGGGTCCTTTTCCGCTTGTCACGCGTTTAACTGAGCAGATCATCGACGGAATTTTTGATACGGTACGGGGCATTCAGTCGTCACCCAATGATGTCAACTCGTTTCAGAACACAACGCTTCGTGGAGCTATCGCACGCCGCGCTCCTATCGATCAGCTTTTTTCAGGGACGGCAGACGCACGCGAATTGATGCTCGCAATGGCGACGGTGCAGCGAGATCCGACGACGGTCCTCGCTATCGCTCCTGCGCGTTCGAACGCGCAGGCAGAGCTTCTTGAGAACGAGCGTTTGTTCGTGACTTCGACCGCAGTGAAATCTCTGCAGTCAATGGCAGTGCCCAAGTTCAGCATCGCCCAGATCAGCGACGGCCAAACTGCGATGCAGAAAATTATCGAAAACGCGACGCATGGTATGAGCGCGAACGACGGCGATACGGTCAACATCTTCGCCGGAACCATTATGCCGCGCGGCGGATCGGTGGCCAACTTGGTGGGCACCAACCTTAGTCCCGCAGAAGTTTTGCTCGCAAATGCCGCCGGCATTAAGCCCTCGCTGAACCGAAAAATCGTCGCGGCCACCTTCCACACGTCCGGTGCCGTTACATCTGCGGCGCAAGACAACATCGAAGCCTTCAATAAGGTCCTGGAGAGCGCGCAGAAAGCGACGGAGAAGTACGTTGAGGCGTCTTCCGCCGTCGTGGCCATTGAATCGACTATCCAAACGTTGGCGACGGAATTGCGCGAACGAGCTTTGGTGCCCGATGTTGCGCTTTATCCGTTGCTGCATCGGTATATCGATCTCGCTGGAACTAGACCTTCCTATAATTATCGTCCAAACGTCGTCGACAATTCCTTCAACCCGACGGCATTTTTGGCTGAATACCGCCGCGCGTTGCTCATCGTCAATCCTGCGAGAGCTGTTTCGCTTGGAACACCCGAATCGTATGAAGCCAAGCGTCAGGAATTGGGTCAGAAAGTCATCGATGCCCAGACTGCTCCTACTGGCGGCCTCAGCGGCTCCGCCGCGTGCTGGGCCGTCATCCGTCGCGGTCTCGAGCACCAGGGTCTCGCGGGTAAGCAGCTTGAAGACACCATTGGGTACATGCGTTCGCGCATTCAAGGAACGCCGGAGGCACTTCGCGATGCTGAAGCCCTTGCCGATTCCGCATATTCGATTGGAACTGACGCTGCGGAGAATCTTCGAGAGGACAACCAGATGCTGAAAGAATGGAATGACGCGCACTCCGTTTCGAATCTTAAGATTGGAGGTTTGCGGAAAATTGACTACGCGACCGTGTATCGCGATCACCTTTTCTCTGCGCGTAATATAGGG
>CAZLEW010000057.1:0-6538 GCA_964558635.1 uncultured Candidatus Peribacteria bacterium | reverse complement strand
ATACGGTCAACGATGATCTCGAGGTGCAATTCACCCATGCCCGCGATAATCGTCTGGGACGTTTCATCATTCGTAAACGTGCGGAATGTCGGATCTTCCTCCGCTAACTTCTGAAGGGCGATACCCATCTTCTCTTGGTCGGCCTTCGTCTTTGGCTCGATCGCCATCGAGATCACCGGCTCCGCAAAGGAGATCGACTCGAGCTGCACTGGCTTGTCGTCTGCCGAAAGCGTGTCGCCTGTGCGTGCTTCTTTCAGCCCGATCGCCGCGCCGATATCACCAGCGCGAATTTCGGGGATTTCTTCGCGGGAGTTGGCGTGCAGACGCACGATGCGACCGATACGTTCACGGTTTCCCGTACGTGGGTTCAGCACGGCCGTGCCTGTCTTCAGCACACCCGAGTACACGCGAATAAAGGTCAAACGACCGACGAATGGATCTGTCGCGATCTTGAATGCGAGCGCTGCAAGAGGTTCATCGTCGCTCGCATGGCGCTCAACGGCTTCTCCTGAATCGACGTCTGTACATTTAATAGCAGGAACATCGAGAGGGCACGGCAGATACGCCACCACTGCATTCAGCACGAACTGCACACCAATATTCTGTAAACTGGAACCACACACCACGGGGTAGATCTTTCCCGAAACCGTCGCTTTACGGAGGCCTACGATCAACTGTTCATCGGTGAGTGCACCATTTTCAAGGAACGTATCTGTTAAATCATCGTTGGCTTCGGCGACTTTCTCCATGAGGAGTGCGCGGTATTCAAGCACATCGCTCTGCATCTCTTCGGGGATTGGCATCTCGGTAATGATTTCGCCCGACTTACCGGAGAAGTTAAATGCCTTCTTCAACACGAGATCGACAATGCCCTTGAATTCACTCTCTTGACCCACAGGCAGCTGGATGGCGATGGCCTGCTTGCCGAGACGATCATGGATTGACGCGAGCGACATGTAGAAATCACCGCCGGTCTTATCCATTTTGTTGATGAACGCTAAGCGCGGAACATGGTACTTGTCGGCTTGGCGCCAGACCGTCTCTGACTGTGGTTCAACGCCCTGGGAACCGTCGAACACCACCACACCACCGTCAAGAACACGAAGTGATCGCTCGACTTCCGCCGTGAAGTCCACGTGCCCTGGGGTATCAATCAAGTTAATCGTGATGTCTTTTGGCTCAGAGCCTTCACCGGGCACTGGTGCAGACCAGTGACACTGCGTCGCGGCTGCCGTAATCGTGATACCACGCTCCTGTTCCTGCTCCATCCAGTCCATCGTTGCTTCACCTTCGTGCACTTCGCCGATTTTGTAATTCTTCCCCGTATAGAAGAGGATGCGCTCAGACGTTGTCGTCTTCCCTGCATCGATGTGGGCAATAATACCGATATTACGTACGTGTTTTAAGTCCATAAATAGTGAGAAAAGGTGATGTACCTCGGCGTAGCCAAAAGGCGAAGCTGGGCAAAAAAGTAGGGAGAGTCTAGGGAACGTCCTGCACCGATGCAACCAGATTTACTTCCCCTCAGGGAGTTTCGGCACCGAAAACCCCGCCTCGTGCGCAATACGAAAGTACCAAACCACATAGTCGTGCAGGTCTCTCGGGAGATCTTGTTTCCATGCATAGCCGCTTGACTGGTCATCGAGTGAAATATCGGGCGTCGTGCCTGGTTTGAGCGTCAGATACGCCATGCCGCCCCAGTAGTGCACGTGCGTCACGTCGGGCCCATACCGCTCTACGGCGTGCGCCGGGTCCATTGCGGCAACGGGGAAGATCTCCTCATTGTGACGATCAGACACATGCTGCACGTCATACATGTCAGGCAACAGACCTATTTCCTCCTCCGCCAGCCGATACACTGCCTGCTCCGCCGTTTCACCATTGCGGATACGCCCGCCTGGAACCCACCAGTGCCCCATTGCCGGTTCGTTCTTGCGCTCGAGAAAGAGGAATGCCCCTGTACCATCGTTCATGAGCAAATTCATGGAAGGCGTCACGCCGTATCGCACCATCCCCTTCCAGGTATCTTCGGGGATGCGGCGACGCTCTGGTCGGTTCATGCAATGCATAGTACAGCATGCATAGCGTTGCTCAACGCAATACGATAAGAAGGACAATCGACATAGTTGCCCTTCTCATATGAATCGCAATGCAGCTTACACTTTTACTTCCCCCTTCTTCACATCGACGAGGTATCCGCGAAGAACTAAACGATACTGAGAAAGTTGTCGCTGCAAGTACGCCGTCGACTTTTCCTTCGTCACAGGCTCAATGCCAGTCGAAGGATTGCGTATATCTGCGACAACGGTATTAATTGTCTTGACGATGGTACTGCGATCGTTGATCAAACGTTCCACTTGCTTGGTATTTGCAGGATTGGATTTCAAACTATCAATCTGCGTTTGATTCGACACGAGTTCCGCAAAGAGCTGATCGATTCTCTCTTCCCATCCTTCCTGTGGTTTCAACGATTCTTTCGCAGCTTGCGGAGCTACAGGTGCAGCCTGAGGAGCAGTATTGATATTCAGCGTCACGTTCTGTGACTGCGAATTTTGCTGCTGCTGCGAGATACGCAAACCATCGAGACGCTTGTATTCAGTACGCAGCGCTGCAACAGAAGGATGATCTGGTCCTAATGTCTTAAGAGCTGCCTTCCCGAGCTCCTGCAAAGCATCCATCTGAATACCGGGCATATACGTTGCAATGCCCTTCATGGTGCTTGCCACCTTCGACACATTTTCTGGTGTCACATCCTGTAGTGCATACTGCAACGCTGTATCCAAGACCTTCAAATGTGCATGCATTTGATCCTGCAACTTGCCAAGTTTTTCACCAATCCCCTCTTTTCGAACATTCACTTTGGCCGCAAGAGCATGAACCGTTGCGGGAATATTCTCTTTCTGATGCGTGACAGCTTCACGTTGCTTCGGCTCTTGATGCTCGAAACGACACAAGCGACGTTCTGACGTACTGAAGGAAGAAGGATGAATCATAAAGGGTATGTGTATGAGTATTGCTGATATTATACCATTTTTCATCAAAAAATACAACCATCATGGTGGCGAATGGCGCATGACGGCAGAGGACTTCTGATTTAGCCCTGTTTTGCAAGATGAGCGAAGGCCTTGTTCGCCTGGGCCATCTTCAGCACATCGAGCTTCTTCTTGACGGCGCCACCTTGCTCAGCAGACGCATCGAGGAGCTCCATGGCCAATTTCTGCGACATCGGCATCCCCTTGCGCTCGCGCGCGGCACCCAGGATCCAGCGAACGGCGAGTGTCTGCTGACGCTTAGGGTTTACTTCTGTTGGGACCTGGTACACAGAACCGGCCACGCGCTTGGGGCGGACTTCGATGAGTGGCGTCGCATTGATGAGTGCTTTGTTGAACACATCCATTGGGGCTTCCTTCGTGCGGGTTTTAATCACCTCCAGTGCATCTGCAAAGATCCTGCGCGCGGTGTTCTTCTTGCCGCCGTGCATGATGCAGCACACGAACTTTTCGATCGTCGGGTTGGAGCCTTCGGGCATGTAGGGTTTGACTGGCTTGGCCATAACAAGGAAGAAAGAAGAAGTGAGAATGCAGAAGAAACTTATTTTGCAGCACCCGCCTTTGGCTTGCGAGCGCCGTAACGGGAACGCCCTTGCTTGCGATTGCGGACGCCTTCGGTATCGAGGATACCGCGAACAATGTGGTAGCGCACACCTGGAAGGTCTTTCACACGACCACCACGGACGAGGACGACGGAGTGTTCTTGCAGGTTATGCCCCTCACCCATGATGTACGCCTTCACTTCGTGGCCATTCGTGAGGCGCACGCGAGCGATCTTACGAAGAGCGGAGTTTGGCTTCTTTGGCGTCATCGTGGTCACCTTGAGGCACACCCCCCGCTTGAACGGAGCACCTTTGGGCAATGGCACGGGGCGCATGTTCAGCGCATTCCAGGTGTACTGGAGCGCAGGAGATTTGCTCTTTGTGCGCTTATTCTTGCGGGGCCGACGGATCAATTGATTAATGGTAGGCATGTCGGGGAATAAGGGAATTGGAATCAGGAATCAAGTTTTCGAGCCATAATTCTTACTTCGTACTTCTTAATTCTGATGGATCAGTGCGGGGATCCTACGGAAGGCAGGGAGTGAAGTAAAGAGCATCAGGCGTCCTTGTGGTTCTTCTTTTCAGAACCATCGAGGTTGAAGCGATTACGATAGACATCACCCGTGGGGATGAGGCGACCGATAATGACGTTCTCTTTGAGCCCCTTCAAGAGGTCGACACGGCGCGTAGTCGCGGCATCCACGAGGACGCGGATCGTCTCTTGGAAGGATGCACCAGAGAGCCACGATTCCGTTGCGAGTGCGGCGCGCGTGATGCCAAGCAAGAGCTGTTCATATGTTGCAGGCTTCGACTTGCCTTTCGTTTTCTTCGAGCGACGTTCGTTCTCGTAATCCACTTCGCCCTTATCGACCACTTCGCCAGGGAGGTACTCTGTATCACCAGCATCCGTAATGCGAATTTTGCTGAACATTTTGCGGACGATGATCTCGAGGTGCTTATCGTTGATCGTCTGACCCTGCGAGGCGTAGATGTGCTGCACCTCTTGAATGACGTAGTGCTGCACGGCGTAGACACTGCGCTTCGCGAGGAGATCTTGCAGATTGAAGTGCCCCATGTTGATCGGGTCACCCACCTGAACCTTGGCACCGGTCTTCATGAGGATCGATTCCCGACCATCGAATGCATACTCTTTCTCGAGGAGGCCAACGTGACGAACCTTAATCACACCGTCGACGATCTCTGTCACTTTTCCGGCGTACTCGGAACGAAGAACCGACTTATCGTACTTCGATTTTGCAAGCACCGTGCGCTCCTCGACGGTATCGCCCTTCGAAACCACGACTTCGAAACCAGGCTGCAAGTGATACGAGTCTTCACCAGATTCTTCTTCGCTCACGATCACAGTTGTTTTTCCACCACTGTGGCTCACCTTCACGACACCTGTGAGATCCGACAGCTGCGCGGATGTACGTGGGTTGCGCGCTTCGAACAATTCTTCGACGCGCGAGAGACCCTGCGTGATATCGGCGCCTTCAGCGACGCCACCCATGTGAAATGTGCGCATGGTGAGCTGCGTACCCGGCTCACCGATACTCTGCGCGGCGATGATACCAACAGGCGTCCCGATACGGACGGTCTTGTTGTTGCCGAGGTCGCGACCGTAGCACTTGATACAAATACCCTGACGCGTCTTACACGTCATGACGGAGCGTACATTGACCTGTGGCAGTTTGTGCTTCTCGATAATATCGACCAAGTCGAGATCGATTTCTGTATCGCGCTTTGCGACAACTGTTCCATCGATCAAAAGATCATCCGCCAACGTGCGACCGAAGATGCGCACCTCAAACTTCTCACCAATTTTTTCACTGTCGGCGCGGGTAATAAGGTGGGCCCTGTCGGTACCGCAGTCCTCTTCGCGGATGACGGTATCTTGCACGGCATCAACAAGACGGCGCGTGAGGTAGCCGGCTTCGGCGGTCTTGAGCGCGGTATCGGACTTCCCTTTGCGACCACCGTGCGTGGCGATGAAGAACTCGAGCACCGAGAACCCTTGCTTAAGGTTTGATTTGATCGGAAGCTCGATCGTGCGACCGGATGGATTGGCCACGAGACCCTTCATAGCACCGAGCTGCGCAACCTGGCCCCAGTTACCACGAGCACCGGAATCGATGACGTACGTAATATCGTTTTCAGGAACCTTGAGGAATTCCGTCACCATGAACTGCGATACTTTGTTTTTCGTTTCGCTCCACGTGCGGATGGCGTGTGAATAACGTTCTTCTGCTGTAATAAAGCCCTTCCAGAAGAAGTTATTGATTTGCTTCACTTTCTCGTTCGCTTCATCGACCAACACGTCGTACTCCTTCGGCACGATGATATCGGACGCGGCAATCGACACACCCGAGAGCGTTGCATACTTAAAGCCAATATCCTTGATACGGTCCGCAAAATTCACTGTCTCGTCTTCTGCATGAAGCTCAAGACACTTGGCCATCAGGGCCGAGAGCGCTTTCTTCGTCATCGGCTTCATGATGTGACCGAGGCCCTTCGGCATGATCTCTTCGAAGTGTAAACGTCCAACCGACGTGTCGATGATCTCCGTCTCACCGGAATCATCATTCTTTGGAACGCGTACTTTAATTTTCGCCTGGAGATCAAGCACTTCGTGGTTCAATGCCAAGAACGCCTCGTCTGGGGATCCGAAGATCATGCCTTCGCCCTTCTTGCCATCGTGCACCTGTGTGAGGAAGTAACACCCAAGCACCATGTCTTGGACCGGGTTGATGATCGGCTCACCGGCAGATGGCTTTAAGACGTTGCGATTACTGGCCATGAGCGTGCGAGCTTCTTCTTGCGCCTTCTCAGAGAGTGGCACGTGGACGGCCATTTGGTCTCCGTCGAAGTCGGCGTTGAAGGCCGTACACGCAAGTGGATGCAGCTGGATGGCGAGCCCTTCGATGAGGGTTGGCATGAACGCCTGAA
>CAZLEW010000056.1:0-6624 GCA_964558635.1 uncultured Candidatus Peribacteria bacterium | reverse complement strand
CAAATTCTTGCATGACAAAAGGATACACGAAAAACAACTGCGATCCGATGCCCGAACAAGTCTCTCGTTGGCCAATCAGTCGACGTCCCGCGGGATCTCTGACTGGCCTGCCAGCCGAAGATCCGCTGAAGGCGGACGCAGGCTGGCGGAGAGGGGGAGATTCGAACTCCCGAGACGATTTCTCGTCTACACGCTTTCCAAGCGTGCGCACTAGGCCACTATGCGACCTCTCCAGGTGCCGCAGAGTATAGGGGACGACGGGGCAACGTCCACCGTTCCTGGTATAATTCCTCCATGGCCTTCCCTGCGAACATGTCGACGTCCCTCGAGAACATGGCACGAAATTTAGGCGTGAAGCCAGAAGACGTCGTGGAGCAGTTCGTCCGTGGTAGTGGCAAAGGCGGCCAAAAAGTGAACAAAACGAGTTCTGCGGTCATGCTGACCCACCTGCCCACTGGTATTACCGTCCGCGGCGATGCGCACCGCTCGCAGTCGCTCAACCGTCGCGAAGCCCTGAAACTGCTCCTTCTGAAAATAGAAGTCGAACAACGCGGAAAAGAATCGAAGCTCATGAGAGCCGCGTTTAAACGCAAGAAACAGAAAGATCGCCGTTCGCGCCGTGCGAAGGAGAAAATGCTGAAAGAGAAGCATTTCCAGTCAGAAGCGAAAGAGCTTCGTCGACCTATTACGATGTAACCTCACCCCTTCGAAGGGGGCGGATCACCCGTGCAGGGCACCCTGCCGCAAGAACCCCAGGCGGAATAGTCTCTGTCACAACACTTTTTGTACCTATAACACTCCCCCTCCCGATCGTCACACCCTTGCAGACCGTCACATCAGCACACAGCCATACGTCGTCCTCAATCACAATGGGTTCCCCACAAAGCGAACTGATCGGCGGACGCGGGAATGAATCAACATCATGACCATCATGATCAATGATGCGGCAATCCGCAGCAATAAGTACGCGCTTTCCGATAGTAATAGATGATGCAGCATAGAAGATAGACCCATAGATCGCCGTATCATCCCCAATAGTTATTTGCGCGCCTGGCGCCGTTGAAAACATACATCGAGGAAACGATTGCCCCATTGCATATGCAGAACCGATTGAACGGATCTGCACTCGCTCACCGATCGACATCGCCCCCCGCATATTCCATAAATTTGGACGACCAACGACCATACAAGTCCGCGAAACTCGAACGCCCATCAATATCATCCATACACGGCCGATAACGCACAAACCTTTCCGTATCAGTACGGCGCAACGCTGCACACTCCAAAGAACTATGCTGGGCCGTTCACGATGAGGGATGTGTGTAACCAATCACTGTATGATACAGCAAAAAAGCCATTCTCGCCACTTCGATACTTACGCCTTCTTCCCTGCCTGCAAGCGCTTTGCGAGCGTGCGCAGGTAGCTAGCCGACACCTTCATCGTGACATATTTACCCGTTTCAGCGTTAAAAACACGCTTCTTTTGAATATTCACCTTATACGTCCTGCGTGTATGGCGCATGGAATGGCTTCGGGTATTCCCGAATGTTGTCTTCTTGCCAGTTTTGACGCACTGTCGTGCCATGAGCCGCAGGATAGTAGAGATGACCTGACGTATCGTCAATATCATCTTTCCTCGTCTTTCGGCGTCAATCGCGTTACCCTACATCCCGATGAAGATCTCCCTTGAATGGCTCGGCGAACACCTCACGTGGATCGAACAAGATCCTCACGTCATTGCGGACCGCCTGACGCTCAGTACGGCAGAAATTGAAGATGTCGCCGACCAAGGCCAATTAATGAAGCATTGCTGCGTCGGAAAAGTCGTCTCGCTCTGTAAGCATCCAAACGCCGACAAGCTTTCACTCGTGACAGTGCATACAGACCGCGGCGATGTGAAGGTCGTCTGCGGAGGAACAAATCTACGCGACGGCATGCTTGTTGCATTTGCCCACGTCGGCGCGACGGTACAACACGGCGATGAGAAGATGACCCTCTCAACCGTAACAATCCGCGGTGAGGAGAGTAACGGCATGATTTGCGCCGCTGAAGAGCTTGGGCTCGACTCACAATTCCCTCCAAAGCCAGAAGACGGCGCGCGACCCATTATTGATCTCACGCCGTTGCACCTACAACCAGGCGCAGATTTAGCGAACGCGCTGGGTCTCGATGATGCCGTACTCGATGTGAATAATACCGCAATTACCACGCGCCCAGATCTCTGGTCGCACCGCGGCTTCGCGCGCGAGTGCATTGCCCTTGGTATCGCAAAAGCCAAAGCAGAACCAAAGCGCGCGACGCTGAAATTCTCAAAGGATCCGCTCCCATTCGCATTCAAGACACCCGCAAAAAAAAGTATCGTTCGGTATGTGGGGTGCGCGATCGACATGCAGGCTCAGGGCGAATCGCCCGTATGGATGCAGCAACGCCTAAAAGCCGTCGGCATCCGACCAATCTCGCTCCCTGTCGATATCACCAACTACGTGATGCTTGAATACGGAACGCCGCTTCACGCGTTCGACCGTGACGACATTGTGGGTGATATCTCACTCCGTCTGACGGAAAAAGGCGAAACCATCAAGACACTCGACGGCGTCGACCGCACACTCCCTGCAGGCGCACTCGTCATTAGTGACGATGCGGGCATTTTCGATCTCGTCTCGATGATGGGTGGCAAGCGTACGAGCATTTCTGAAAAAACACGGCATATTTTTCTACAAGGACCAGTGCCCGATCCAATTCTTATTCGCAAAACAATCCAAGCCACTGGTCACCGTACCGATGCAGCGACCATCTTCGAAAAGAGCGTACCACCCGTGAACATGGAACTCGGCTTCCGTCGGGCAGTAGAACTTTTTCTTGAACTCGCTCCAGGCGCGAAGATCACCTCGAAACTGGAAGAGTGGGGTACCGATGGCAAAGCACCCTCCATCGCACTGCCGCTGGCACGCGTCGCATCCGTCCTCGGCGTCGATCTCCCCACAACAACGATCGTCAGGATCCTCGAGGCGCTTGGCTGCACGGTGAAAAAATCCGCCGGTCGCACGAAAACCGACACCCTCACGGTCACACCGCCGCTGTGGCGCCTCCGTGATCTACAAGGAGTGCACGATCTGATCGAAGAAATTGCTCGCATTCATGGCTTCGAACGCCTTCCCGACGTTCAACCTCGCGGCGTACTGAGCCCCGTTGCCTGCCACACCCTCGAACGACGAACATCGGATCTTCTCGCTGCAGACGGATTCAAGCAAATCCTCCCCCTCTCGCTCGTCGGTCCAAAACTTGTGCGACACGCCGGGATCGATCCGTCCGTTGCCATCGAAATTGCAAACCCTCTGACGGAAGAACTCTCGCTCCTGCAACCGTCCACACTCCCTCAACTCCTTGAGCATGCGAGGAAAAACCACCTCCTCGCCGAGGGTGCCCTTCGAACCTTCCACTGCTCGCACGTGTTTCGGCGAGGTGCTCCTGAACGTTCAGAGTGTGGCCTCTTCATCCTCGCGAATAACGCCGGATTACTGCAAGACACGTTCCTCGCCGCCATCGAGCATGTCACGCACCTCCTCCGCACCCTCGGACATATCGCAACCATCGAACAACATGCCACCCCCCTATCATCCGCCCACCCCGGTCACTCGGCAGTGGTGCGTATCGGCTCCGAGGTTATCGCACATGTATTCGACGTACGACCGTCCATCCTCGCCGCATTCGATCTGCCACACCGTGCCTCTGTCGCGCTGATCGACTGTACGTCACTCGCATCACTCACGGGCACAATCGTTCAAGCAACACCACTCCCCTCGCACCCGGCAATCAGCTACGACCTAACGTTTCAACGTTCACATGCCGAGCCCATCGGCCCGCTGCTCCTCAAGCTCCGCGGAGCGTCGTCACTCTTGGAATCCGCACACGTGCGCGATCTCTACGATGGCACAGGCGTCGAAAACGGATCATACAATGCGACGGTGCGCTTCACGTACCGTGCGGCAGATCGCACATTGACCGAGGAAGAGGCGAAGAAAGAACATGAACGTCTGTTACAAGCGCACTCACTCGTCGTCTGACATGAAACACACACTGCATTTCTTCAAGGCTTTTATTCGTCAACCGCGAAGAGTGTCGTCCGTCATCCCAACCGCCCATTGGAACGCGCATCACATCTGTAGCACAATTCCGCGAAACGTGCGGCAGTTCATCGTGGAGTACGGCCCGGGCACAGGCGTGATCACAGATTATTTGCTCTACGATCGTCGTATTGCTGACGATTGCGTCCTCTATCTCATCGAACAAGATCCTGAGCTGGCGCTCGCACTCAAGGAAAAATACAACCATGACAAACGTGTGCACGTGTTCACAGAATCCGCCGAGAATATTCGGTCAATCGTACGCGAAACAGAAACCGTCGACCATGTGATCGCAAGTATCCCATTCTCTACTCTTCCAGAAGACATCGCGACCACCATCATCGAACACACTCACGAACTATTGAAACCAGATGGCGAATTAACGGTATTTCAAATTAGCAAAAAAGTTATGGGAATGCTTCAACATCACACAGGCTTCACGAACATTCATGCGAAACATTTGTACATGAACCTACCGCCCCTTACCGTGATACGAGCAAAGAAACTCCTAAAAAGAAATGCGCCCGACGTACATTCTGATAGCCTGCACACATGACCATCGTCACCCGCACCGGAGACAAAGGCACTACGGGCCTCGTCGGAGGAAAACGCGTATTGAAGACGGACCACCGCATTGCCGCTGTCGGAGACGTCGACGAATTGAACGCACTCCTCGGCGTCGTGCGTTGCGAGCAACTTCCAAAAGACGTGGAAGTGGCGCTCGAGACGATCCAACACCGTTTATTTACACTCGGCGCGGACATCGCGAGTCCGGCGGGCACGAAAGCCCACACCGAACGTATTCAACCAGCGCACATCCTGGTGCTCGACACATGGATCGAGCGCATGGAGCCGCAACTGCCTCCTCTTATGCATTTCATTCTGCCAAGTGGCAACACTGCCGGTGCCCACCTCCACCACGCCCGCACCATCTGCCGCCGAGCCGAGCGCAGCGTCGTGGCACTCTCGCAAGTAGAAGAGGTAAACCCCGAAGTGCTCGTGTACCTCAATCGCCTGAGCGACCTACTCTTTGTTGCCGCGCGCGCGGCCAATGCGGCCGCAGGAGTGCCAGAAGCAACTGTAAAGTACGAGTGATGTTTAATCCTGTTTCGAATCAGGAAAAAAAACAGAGAGATGCTCAAACCACGGTCCTTGAATTTGCTTCAGAAGATGCTGCTTGAGTTCATACCCCGAACAAGCATCCGAAAAAAGTTCACACAGTGCTGTTTTAGCAGCCGATCTTTCTACTTGTTTACTCCCCATCGATGCCACAATGTTTTTTGCCCTGCTGAACATATCGGAAAATTGTGATGCTTTAATGATCGCTGACTGGTCCGATCGAACTGTTTGCGTGATGAATGAACGAACAAACTCATCTGTCACGCGACACGAACGTTGTCCTTTCATTGCATACCGACTGAAGAAAAATGTTCCTTCCTTCGTAAGCTTCCAGTGATTCATTAACTGATCGAGATCTACTCCCACCTGCGAACACATTTCCCTGGCTGCATCCATCTTCGTATCACTAATCTCCCCATTGTGTACGCTGAACAACCGCGGATCAACGATTCCCATCGATACGAGTACAAACTCACCTATGGCGTTGAGGAATGGAATTTCAAATTCATCCTGTGAAGACTGTTGTCGTACATCCATGAAACGCGATGCAAAACGTTGCTGGATACGATCCGATACCACGAAGGCAAGATGCGGCATTGCAACGTGATAACGAAAGAAATCAAGAAACGGCTTTGATTGATCCTCATCACACAAATTCTGTAAATATTGGAGTACATGTGAAAGTGATTGAATGTGTGGGCGTATATGAGGAATCAAGGCAAGTGCATCACTCAATGAACAGGAACGTTGATACGCGAGAGTCGCCGTATTATCCGACGCTCCAGCTTTAAGGTACGGAAGAATCTTTTGCACCGCCCCATCGGTATCACGAACCACCCTCCAAAGCGATTCCTGTCGAAGCACATCAAGAAGGTCACTATATGTGACATTCACATTTCCCCCTTCGGGTAAGATAAAGTCTCCATTTTGAAACTCTCGAATGAGCTGTACAGCGATCGAATCACACTGCTCCGGGGATACGAGTGTTAACTGTTTTGCCTTTTTTTGAAGTTGAATACGGTAGTACGGATGTTCAAGATATTGCCGCACGGCAGCAATCACTTCTGGTTTTTCACGCGAAGCCATGCTTTCGAGTACTCGCTCAACCATGCAAGGAAAACTTTCCTCCGAACCGACGGGAGAATTTTCCAGTAATTCCATCGCTTCCACAGACAACTGCTCGGCTGTTTCCATGCGTAGATTAAGCGATTGCTTAAGCGAGGGAATCTGCACCTGTTCTTGATTCAAACTTAAACCAATTTTCATATAATGATAATTATAAATAATACTATACAAAATTAACAATAATTTAAAAATATAGAAAATTAAAAATTACATATAGAAAAATAAAAATTACATATAGAAAAATAAAAATTACATA
>CAZLEW010000055.1:924-6739 GCA_964558635.1 uncultured Candidatus Peribacteria bacterium | reverse complement strand
ATCCTCCCCCATGATGTTCATCCTCTTTCCTCGATGACACCTCCACTCGCAGTAACCGTCGGCCTCGACGAAGCAGGGCGCGGCCCCCTCGCAGGTCCCGTCGTCGCGGGCGCGGTCCATCTCCCCTGCTCCGTAAAAAAATGTCGCAAGGGCGGGTGGACGGCGCAGGGCGTACGACTCTTTGATAGCAAGCAACTCACGTCAGTCGAACGCGAAGAAGCCTACGCATGGATCATAGAACACTGCCCCTGGGGTGTTGCACTCTCGACGGCGGCGGACATCGACAAACACGGCATCATGGCGAGCAATGAATCGGCCATGCAGCGCGCAGTTACAATGCTCGCGGAAACAATCACACCCACGCATCTCCTCGTCGACGGACGCGACAACTACTCGTTCGAGTATGCCCATCGTTCGATCGTCAAAGGTGACGCAAAAGAAGCCTGCATCGCCGCGGCAAGCATTATCGCGAAAGTGACGCGCGACCGCATGATGCTCGCGTACGCGAAAGCATTCCCGCTCTACGGCTTCGAGAGTCACAAAGGCTACGCCGCGCCCAAACACATCGACGCACTGAAGAAACATGGCCCCTGCACGATTCATCGTAGAAGCTTCCTCACCGCGATCCTTTCGATCGATATGCTGTCCAGTACCACAAACCCACGCCTATAAGAAACACTGGCACCGTCAGCACCTGCCCCTCACTCAACCCCCCAAACATCGCCACCCCCGTTTGATCGCGGAAGTATTCGACCACAAAACGCAGGACGCCGTAGAGCATGAGGAAGAGTGCGAGTGCGCGGCCTGGCACAAACGAACTGCGCGTGCGAGTGAGATAGAAAAAACACGCCGCCGCGATGAAGAGATCTTTGGCAATCGCATAGAACTGGGTCGGGTGCCGCAGTCCCGTAACTCCGTCGAACTGCATCCCCCACGGAAGTGACGTGATCGTGCCATAAAGCTCTTGGTTCAAGAAATTCCCAAACCGCCCAAACGCAAGGCCGATCGCGATGGGAACCACGGCAACGTCGGCAATCGCGAGTTTGTCAGACCACGAACGCTTGCGCATGATCCATAGGAGCGCGAGCGTGACGCCGAGGAATCCCCCATGCGATGCCATTCCGCCGCTCCGCACATCAAGGAGCAGCAACGGGTGCTCGAGGAACGCTGAAAAACGGTAGAAGAGCACATACCCAACCCGACCACCGACGAGCACACCCATGACCGCCCATGTGAGAATATCGCTCCACGATGACTTCGAGAGCGACAACTGGCGTAGATGCTGCAAACGAGGAAGGAGCACCGCTGCAACGAAAAACGCTGCAATATAGAGGATCCCATACCAATACACAGGAAACCCTCCGATCGACATGGCGACGTTCATGGTGGGGAAAAGCTCAATCACGAGCGTCAGTATACCTGCCTATCTTCTTCGAGGCCCGTTATACTTGGAATATGCGCATCCTCGGGATCGAAACATCGTGCGATGAAACAGGCGTTGCCGTCGTGGAGGATGGTCGCCACGTACGAAGCAATGTCATTGCGAGTTCGATGAACGACTTTGCGAAAACGGGTGGCGTAATTCCCGAAGAAGCCGCGCGCAAGCAACTCGAATGGATTCAACCCGTGATCCACCGTGCTCTCGCAGACGCACAATGCACCATGAAGGACATCCATGCGATCGCCGTCACACATGCCCCAGGCTTACTTGGGTCACTCCTCGTGGGAAGTATCGCCGCACGAACACTCTCGTGGCTGCATCACATTCCACTCGTCGGGGTGCACCACACACTCGGCCACCTGAGTTCGCCCTGGCTTGGCCTGAACGACGATACCAATCCCACCTTCCCCATACTCACACTCTCAGCCTCGGGTGGCCACACCGATCTCCTCGGCCACACGCGGGATGACGCCGCGGGAGAAGCCTTCGACAAAGGCGCCTCGCTCATGGGCCTCCCCTACCCCGGCGGCCCAGCAATTTCCAACGCCGCTCAAGGTGGTAATCATCATGCGTTTACCTTTCCACTTCCCCTTGCCGGTGACGCGTCCTTCGACTGGAGTTTCTCGGGACTCAAGACCTCCCTTCGCTACCTCCTGCGCGACGATCCGTCCTGCATCGCACGACTCTCTGACCTTGCAGCCAGTTTCGAATATGCGATCTGCCGTCATTTGATCGACCGCATAGAACATGCACGTCGCGTGTATCCCGACGTGCACGAACTTCACCTCGTCGGCGGGGTCTCGGCAAATCTTCGCCTACGCGCAATGGCAGAGTCACTTGGCATACGCGTTCGATGGCCGGCCAAGCGTGAGTATTGCACTGATAACGGCGCAATGATCGCTGCGGCAGCTGAATTTCTTGTACATGAAGATCCATCAGCGCTCTCACGGCCGTTTCAGGTGAGTGCATCGTCGCCACTCGTGCTACAATCCGCGCCATGAACGTCACCCTCAGCTGGGATCTTCTCATCATTCTCTTTACCGCCCTCGTCGTAGCGTACAGCTTCATCGTGGGGAAAGATTCCTCAGTGAAAATTATCGTCGCGACGTACATCGCATTCGTCGGCGTGCAGGCGCTCGGCAACATTGCACTCCTCCTCACCAATGCATCAACCGCATCGATGATTGGACTCGGACTCTCTCCGTCTGCACTTGCGATCGGCAAACTCGTTCTCTTCGCTGCCGCAGTCGTTTTTATGGCTGTCAAAGGCGGTTTACACATCGATACTGGCAGCGGATTCGGCACGGTATGGGACATAGCAATCTCTGCTGTGCTCGGCTTTTCAACGGCAACACTTCTTCTCTCATCACTCATCACCTACATCTCCGGGCGACCACTTCTCGATCCAACCCTCAGCTCCGCCGATGTCCTCGCGACAATTCTTTTCACAAGCCCACTCGTTCGCGCAATTGTGGAATACCAACACGTATGGTTCGCACTTCCCGCCGTGCTTCTTCTTGTCATTGGCTTCCTCGGAACGAAAAAAGCTGAATAATATGTATCCAATTCAAAGAATATATGTCAACGCAAGATAGAACACTCTGAAAGCGAATGACTTGCGCTTCCGTGTTCACTAGACAAGACTACGAGAGAAGTTCCTCTCCTCCTTTCTCTTATGAACGCTCTGCAAAAATTTTCTCTCTCAGCATCCGCTGCCGCAGTCACTGGTATGGTGTACGCCACGAGCGCGCTTGCGCAAGATAGCTTCGCTGGGCCCGAACCAGATATCCCAGGAACTCCTGGTAGCGGTGGTGGTACGGATGGTATCCGCACGATCATTAACGATATTATTATCGCTGTCTTAAACTTTCTTGCCCTCATTGCGGTCGTCGTCGTGATCATCGCGGGTATCCGTCTCATTGTCTCTCAAGGCAACGACGAAGAGAAAGATAAGGCTAAGAAAGCAATCTTCTTCGCATTAGGTGGCCTTGTGATTGTCCTCTTCGCCCGTGTGATTGTCGGACTTGTCACAAACTATCTCGCAGGCGAAATCAATAACTAAACGTCATCTTCCATTCGATTCAAAAGGCCCTTCGGGGCCTTTTTTGTAGAACAATCGTGCGACAATACGTACCCCTACACCACCGATGACCCAATCGAATCTAAAGGATTCATCGCGAGGGGCTCTGAAGCGAGTGACTGAGGAGGGAGGAGGAGATTGCGTACAATCACTGCTTCGGGGCGAACATCGATAATACACGCCACAGGAAGAGGCGTTTTCCAACGAAACCACCGCCTGGGGAAGATCCACTCGAGACGGAACGTCTCCGTCTCGAATTGTACATCGGCGCATGTGCCAACCGTCTGCCCATCTTCTGTCATAATTTTTTGCCCAATCACGGGCCTCCCCTCTTCGCGCAATGCCGATAAACGAACACGCTCTTCAAGGTGAGAGAGACTTTCAGCGTCGCGTACAACAATCGTACGACCCCAATGAGTAATATCGGATACTGCGATGAATTTCTCACCGTGACTCGTCTGTACAAAAAATCCTTCGACAGTTCCACGGTCGGGGTGAAGAAAAATACCACGCACAGTCGCGAGGAGATCCCCTGAACCGTCTTCCACAATCGCCATCCCCATGCAATGAGATACTCGCACGTGCATATGGTTGGATTATACAGCAGACACAATGAATTGACGCACATACGTTTTGAACACACCTCTCAACCCATGCAATACTGCATGAACGATCTAATGGTACACTGACGCTATCAACTTATTCCCCTCATATACTATGAATCGCTCCCTTGCTGTCCTTACCACCGCTGCAATGCTTGCAGCATCGATCCCCTCGCTTGGTTTTGCCGATGAAGCATCGAGCAGCACCTCTTCTGCAAGCTCATCGTCTTCCATCTCTTCAACGTCTTCGTCCTCGCTTTCATCGTCATCGTCGATCTCGTCGTCGTCATCATCGCTCTCATCTGCGTCCTCAGTCTCAAGCCAGTCATGCGATACGCTCACCGGTATGAAGAAGGCAAAATGCATGCGCGAAGCCCTGAAGGACGAAAAGAAAACCGATAAAGCTGCATGCAAACTCCTGAAGGGTAAAGAGCGGGCCATGTGCATGCGCGACACTGCGAAGAAGGCAAAAGAAGCACGGAAAGAGGTTCGTGCAGTGCGCAAGGAAGTGAAGAAAGAGATTAAGGCCACTCGCCGCAGCTCCCGCAGCTCCTCATCGTCGTCGGATGATTCGTCGTCAGAGTCGTCGGAAGTGGATGATGATTAATGCGAGACTTAAGACCATTGTCATGCAAACGGGCACCCAGAAATGGGTGTCTGTTTTGTTCTCCTCTGGGTCATCTTGCAATTATATAAATAAACTATAAAATAATATTGTCCACTTCCCTTGTTATGGGATGTCACTGCGTAGTGATTTCTGGACACGCTCATTGGAAGTATCGGATCAAAATTTGGAGAAATTCGAGATGCAAAAAAAGTTGTTCATGGCACTCGTAGCCAGCCTCGTGTTCGGCGCAACCACTGCGTCCGCGCAAAACGTAATCATCAAGTTCGAAGAGGATAAATTTCCCTTCCGCGTCAACCTCACAAATGGTGATGCCAAGGAAACGCTGTACGCCTCAGGCACGACTGCGGTCTCGGGCAAAGTCACCGTGGAAGTGGCGTCTAGCCCAACCAACGGATACTACGTTGTGTACAAGATTAAACACAACAAAGATCCGTATACTGACCAGATCGTGGGCAAATACGAAATCGAACTGAAGGCTGGCGATACCCTCACTGTTCTCGAGGTGGGCATCGTGCCACCCTCGAATGCGGCCCTCGTGCCCTTCAAAGGCGGGTCAGTGTTGGTGTCGCTCATGTACCCGCCGGCCGTGGCTAATCCTGACGACTTCAATGGCACGGAAGAGTTTCGCTCCTCCGCGCTCTTCGTCGCTAAGTACGGCTCAAAGGCCGTTGCAACGAAACTCGCCAAAGACGCCAAAGCCGCCGGACCCGAGGCATGGAACCACCGGAACGACCAGCAGATATCGGTCGTTCGGGAATCCAGTGGGGGTAAGGTGATCAAAGCCCAACTCGAAGCCACGGAGGACGAATTGGCCAACGCGATTCAGCTTGGCTTGATCCAACTCCAACTGAGGGGCTGGCACTCCGAGGTTACCAAAGCTAAGGAGATCCTCAGAAAGAAGTAGTTCACCGATCCGACAAATCCATGAGCATGGAACCCTACACATTGTGTGGGGTTCTTTTTTAATCTTCATGGTGGGCGATGGCTGATTTGAACAGCCGACCTCGACATTATCAGTGTCGCGCTCTAACCAACTGAGCTAATCGCCCGATGTTTTGAAGAAT
>CAZLEW010000055.1:0-914 GCA_964558635.1 uncultured Candidatus Peribacteria bacterium | reverse complement strand
GAAGAATGAATATACTCGCTACAACCCCTGCCTGCCCCGCGTAGTTCCGTCAGCCTAAGCTGACGGACGTAGTGGGGAGCTAATCGCCCAACGAGGCCTCCCGAGGGTACGGAGAACACGTTGAACGGTCAAGAAGAGCTCTCAAAGACCACCTATCCACTTCATATATGCCTCATACGGCACGGCATACGGCTGAAGCTGCCCATTGATCGTTGCACGAACCGTATCATCCTCTACGAGGTATTGAAATCGTAATGCACGATCACCCGATGGAAAGCCAAATACGACATCGATCACCTCGACTGCTCCGGGGGCGATGGTCCGCACCGTCGAATCACTCGTAAACATTCCACCGCGCGCTATGAGAATAGCACGCGCACGTTGCTCTAACGTAGGATCTGCCGCCATGGGTACATGGGGCGTCATCGATTGCTTGGGTATCGAGACCTGCGACTGTACTGCACGCTCTGATAGTACGGCGGCCTTCAATGATTCTGGCGTCATCACCTGGAGACGCTCGAATGCGGCCGCAGCTTCAACCGTGAGTGTGCGCTCTGATCCAACAACATGACGCAGCGCCTCGGCAAATCGCAGAGCACGCAACGGGTACCCATCTTCTACCATACGCGCGATGGTCGCTTCGACGATCGGGAGTACCGCAGAACACACGCCATCCGGATCGAAGGACTGATCAAAGGCCATCTGCAGTGCCTCGCCCCATCGACGCACGGTCAGCGGCGACACGGGGGCATCTCCCTGCTGCACGCGTGGCAACATGAGTAATGCGATCCAGGCATCGGCATCAATGACGCTCTCATCGGGCAAGAATGTCCACGACACATCGCGAATCCGAGGCTGCAACAATGCATACGATCGAAGTTCTGCCCGGGATCGGACCGCTGCTGCGATCTCAC
>CAZLEW010000054.1:0-6911 GCA_964558635.1 uncultured Candidatus Peribacteria bacterium | reverse complement strand
AGTCGGCCACCTGCAGGTCGAAGCCGACGGCGCCGACTGAGAGTGTGTCGTCGACGAGTACATCAGACGTTTTTGATACGGGTACTGATTCGCCCGTGAGGGAGGATTCATCGATCGCGAGTTGCATCGCGGTGACGAGGCGTGCGTCTGCAGGAACTTTGTCGCCAGCATCGAGCAAGATGATATCGCCAGGGACTAATTCTTCGGCTGGAATATCACGTTCTTCGCCATCACGCAGCACGGTGGCTGCAGGCGCAGAGAGCTTCTGGAGTAATTCGATGGCGCGTTCGGCACGGTACTCTTGGAAGAACCCAAGTCCTGCCGAGAAGAGGACGATCACACCGATGCTCGCCGCTTCGATGCCGTGCCCCAGCCAGAGCGAGAGACCCGCGCCGAGGAGGAGGATGACGATGAGGATATTATTAAACTGTGCACAAAACAGCCCAAGCGCTGACATGCGCTTCGTTGTCACAAGGACGTTGCGGCCGTATTCGCTCAAGCGTAATGCTGCTTGGTGCGACGAGAGGCCACTTTCGGTGTCGGCACCGAGGGACGTGATGGCTTCATCGACGCCAAGAGTGTGCCATGTTTTTGAAGTGTGCATAGTTGGAGGATAGGCGAAATGTGTGGCTACGTAAAAAGCGGCGCAGGTCTGTGGACCTGCGCCTTCTTGGGGTATTTCTCGTCATTGTGTTTCTTCAGTGTCGTACTCGATGTGGTACGCCACGTGCACGTTTCGATCGACCACGTACAGCGGTGTCCACTCTCGGGCACCCGCCGTTGCCTCGAACTGGATCGTGGTATGACGGTTGCGTGCGCATCCTCCCGCGACGAGCGAGAGGCAGAAGACAAACAAGGAGAAGATTATTCGTCGAAACATGTTCCAACCCTCCGTGATGTGAAGATCGATATCCCGTCCCGAATCCGTTCGGGTCATGAAGGATATCTATGATCATAATAAAATATATGTATATTCACGTCAAATAGTAATGAAGGATGTCGAAATTAGTCTCAGGAAGCCACAAGCAAAGCAATCTGTACAGTGTGGGGGTAAGTGAAATTGTACAATTTTAATTATCTTTTATAATAATAAAATTTTTACTATTTACATACCAAATAACAGTTTTCTGCAATGACCCTTCTGATCGTACGTTGCTGTTTTTTGCTATAATGAAAGGATTTATGAATACACACAAACATGTTATGCAGCAGCGGATATTCGTTGTTCTGATGTGCGCATGTGCGCTTCCATTGTTTGCTGCTGAGTTGCGTGCGCAAGTCGTGTTGGATGATGAGAGTGTGTCTGATGCTTCGCAGATGTCGATCGAAGATGTGGTAAGCGAATCGGTCGCGAGCGACGATAGTTCTCAGTCCGTCGCCTCCGATGAATCTTCGTCGATCGAATCATCATCGCATTCAAGTGAGGATGCATCGACTGTCTCAAGTAGTTCATCATCGAGCGCCGCGAGTGAATACCGTTCCGATGCCGTAACATCCGATGAATCTTCGTCGATCGAATCATCATCGCATTCGAGTGAGGATGCATCGACTGTCTCAAGTAGTTCATCATCGAGCGCTGCGAGTGTCGCATCGATTGTGGCACACGTGACGACGGATGCTGCACGTGGCGAGCCGTCGAACGTTGCTCCGGCGTTTATCATCCGACGCACTGCCACTCTCTCAGAAGCTAACGACGTGCACGAGAGGATCGAGGTTACGATGACAGATATTCATGGCAGGGAGCAGTCTGTCGATGTTCATGTGAGCGACGAGCGCGACGGTTATCGCGTGGCTGTCATTCCTCCGTCCGTCATTCGATCGGGTATCTATCGCTTGCGTGCGGTAATGCATGCCGCTCGCGGGAGTGCTCGTCGGGGTGAGGAAACGGCAGATCAGTTCATTGTGGATCAAGATGTTCCGTGGGGCATGATTGCCGTGAATGCTGATCGCTCCCACTATGGGATCGGTGATCGTGCAACACTGACAATTGCCCCCCTGCAGCAGACGAGTACCCCAGCGTGCGTCGAGACACTTTCGATGGCAGTGGACGGAGGCGAGTACGACAAACAGCCTTCGTGCGACGGTGAGATTCGCACAGAGATGCTTGCTTCCGAGGATCATTCTGCGTTTGTGGTACGTGCGGGGATTAGCAATCTCTCGTGGTCCGTTGCGGATGTTCTTCCGATTCATGCGCGTGCGTCGATGCTCGATGTGCGTCGTATGAGCCCATCCTCCGTGGTTCTTGGCAAGGAAGCGACGATGAACATGATCGTCCATGCCGAGAACGGGTTTCGTGGAAGGGTCATTGAAACGGTTCCGCCGGGGTTCGTGGTGAGTGACGTGCAGCCAAGCGCATCAGTGGACGATCGTGGCGACGCCGGGACTGTCATCGAGTGGAGCGGTGAGTGGCAACCGGGTGTTCTTCGTACGTTGCGCTATACGTATACCGCGCCATCGGATGCGCCGATCATGGGGTTGTTTGGCCCTCTGCAGGCGCGAGGCGTGATGGTCGAATCCGATCTTGGTGCATTCTCGTCGTCGGAAGAACAGCAGTACTCGGCTGCATCGGAATCCTCCGATGCATCTCAATCTTCAGAGTATGACTCATCCTCACACTCTTCGTTCTCCGATAGTTCATCGTCCGCATCAGTCGATGACCAGTCCTCTGGTGCGTCTTCTTCGAACTCGCAAGAACCAGCGTCCGAGGAGTCGTACAGTTCCGACGAGATGATCGACATTCCTGTCGATGTTCAGCCCTCCAGCGACGAATCCTGGCTCGGCTCTGTGCTTCCGAGGATTACCGCATCGCTGTTCATCGAGGAAGAGACCGTGTTGTTCGACGAAGATCGCGCGATGCAAGTCTTGGTTGTGACAAGCACCGACACGACGGAGCTTACGTCATCACTCTTGGAGCTCACACCGTTGAAAGATCACTTTGAAGCGCAGGAATCGGCGACGTTTCGCCTGCTTTCTAACGTGTCGCCCGAGACGATGCTCGATGGCTCGCTCAGCGAAGAATCTGCCCTGACGACGCTCGTTGATCAATTGTCGAATGCGGATGATATTCGCACGGCGGTACTCTCCGTCGTTATTGAAGAAGCAGGATCAGACATCGCGGGAACGCTCTCGCGCGATAGCATGAACGCAAATGAGATTCGTCGCGTCTTGGATGATGATGCATCGCCTGTACGACGTTTGACGACCACAGTCTCTACGTCGGTTGAACGTGCCTTTGCATCGGACGACGACTTGTCTGAACGGATTGCCGGAATTGTCGCAGATGATGCTGCAGTGCAAACAGTGGTGAATACACTTGTGACCGATGATATTCGCGAGGAGATCGCGCACGAAGTAGCGAAGGGAAATGACATCGCAGACGTCGTGTCTGATATTGTTCGCGATCAGGCGAAGGATCTCCCCTCCGTTGTCGCACGAACGATTAATGACACTCCCGCCGCAGTTCGTGCCGTTGCCGATTCCGTCGCATCGTCCGATGTGTCACCCGCACCCGCGGAGGTGCCAATTGTTCAGGTCTCGTTGAGGGATCGATTTGGGAAGACATTCACGCCATCGTATCACTTCAAGAAGGGGTCTCTCTTGCTCGTCCTCGATCCGATCCCGGCGTTCACACCGGGTCTCTACACGCTCGAGGTGACCGTGACGAATCCGCTCTCGGGTGAATCAAACACGTTAGAACAGGATTTCGCGTGGGGGGTTCTTGCGATTAATCCGGATGCGGATGTCTACGAGCCCGGGCAGAAGGCGACACTGGATATTGGTGTGCTCGACGATCTTGGCGAGATCGTGTGCTCTGCCGATCTGATTCTGACCATTACCGCACCTGACGGCACAGTGCAGCGCCGTACGACGGCCGATGATTCCATCGAGACGACTGATACGTGCGGCACGAAGGAAACGGGGTTCAGGTTGCCGGACTATCGAACGGACGTAACCCTCTTTCAGGAAGGGGAGTATGTTCTTCACCTGATCGCGACGACGCAGGCCGGTGAGCGGTCGATGACAACGATCATCCCGGTGCGTTCGTCGCCGCCGTTCCGTATTACTCGTACTGCCGCGACTCGCCTCTGGCCGATTGGCCCGTCAGGTATGGATATCACAGTGTCGTTCTCTGTGGATGTGAGTGGCTCTGTGATCGATCGCCTCCCTCCGGGATTTCACATTACATCTGTGGATCCTCCTGCTGATGTGACGGTAGACACGGACGAAACAGTGCGTGTGCGGTGGGTAGGGGGATGGAAAGCGGGGGAAGCCGTGAGGTTTACGTACCACTACGACGCGCCGGATATTTCACCGCAGTTTTACTTAATTGGTCCGCTGCAGATTCGCAGCGAAACACCCCTCCCGACAGTTCAGTGATACCCTACACGCACAGAGACGGCGAGAGTGACCACCTCTCTACAAAGCCAAAAAGTTTGTGGCGCCGCTTGAGCGATAGTGAGCAACTACGGTTTGTCCTCATGCTCATGGTGGTGGTGTTTGGTTGGTACATTTTTCTTTCTGCAGGAACGGCCGGATCGGGAGAGCGCCGTGTGAAAGAGGTGCTTCTTGTCTTCGTAAAATTGGGGTATGTCGTGTTTCTCTGGAGTGTGGTCGTGTTCGCTCTGTGGGCGATCTTCAAGGAGCTACGCGGGCTTGGTACCTGGAGGCGTGTTGATGAGGAGCGGCTTGATCGTGTTGAGCGACATCATTCGTATTTGCCTACGATTCGCCAGATTGTCGTTGCAATCATTCTGTTTTTCTCGTTGCCGTTTTTCGTGTGGGGTGTTGCCGCGCAAACAGAAACGATTGTTAATGCTGGGTTCGAGACATTGGAACCGTACGTCTACACTGAGCAACGTCGTTGGCAAATCGCGAATGATGATCTTAATGTGTCCATTACGGGCAAGGTCTACACCGATGAAGGCACGACGAATATTGGTGCAAGTAAAACTGTCGCGGTGAGCTTGAACGGCGGAACATCGGCAGGCACCGACGCGACCGATGCGGGAGGAGAATACGTCATCACAGGCCTCACGATGACAGGAGGAACGATCGTCTCGCTCTACCTCGATGGTGCTTCAGAAAAAGCAGTGACCGTAACGCTGGGATCAGGATCATCGATGACGGGTGTAAACCTGTATCAGAATCACCTCATCGTACGGTCAGATTCTGGTTCCGTAGCACTGACGAATGCGCACTTGAACATCGCAAATAACAATGGAGACACGGATATCTCTGCTCTCTATAACATCGACACGAATAATATTCTGCAAGTAGTAGCGGATAAAGAACTCTGGGTCTGGAGTGGAGATAGCTATGCTCCAGGGGCACGCGTGAGAGCGCATGACATAGAAGTAAAGGGAACGATGACCATGAGCACGCATGGGCTCACAGTCACAGGTTCCCTCGTGACGAATGCAGGGACATTCACGACGAGTACAGGTATCACGCTCGCGAGTACTGCGACAAGTGAGACGCTCAGTATGGGGGCAAATACGGTACAGAATCTTACGATCAACAACGGTCTCGTGGGGTACTGGAAGTTCGATGAAGGTGTGGGAACAGTAGCGAAGGATAGTTCTGGAAACGGAAACAATGGAACGCTGACGAATGGGCCGACGTGGAGTACGACTTTACCAACAACGAGATTCTATAATCCGTACTCATTAAACTTCGACGGAAACAATGACGTCGTCACGGTCAATGATGCTGATTCTCTCGATCTGACAAACGCAGGGTCTATCGCGCTCTGGGCGAAGTGGGGAGGTGGAGCGAGTACGTATCAGTTCCTTGTGTCGAAAAAAGATGGCGCAAATGACTACACACAAACGAATGGATACATGTTCTATGGATCAGATGGAACAATTGACGTTATTGGTCCAGGACAAGTATCTGCTCCTTCTGCCTACTGGACACGTTACTCCATCACATCAGATACCAACTGGCACCACTGGACAGCAATATATGATGGAACTGTACAACGCCTGTATAAGGATGGTGTTCTCCAGTCGGGAACAATCTTTGGAACTCCTGCCGGTCTCACTGCTGGTACGCAAAATCTTCGCATTGGAAATCGCACGTATACAGGACAACTTTCGTCACAAGGTCCAACAGACGACCTCCGTATCTACAACCGCGCACTCTCCGCAGGAGAAGTAGCAACACTTGCCTCGGGCTATGCGTCCACAGGTTCTGGAACGTACACACTCGGAGCGAACTTGGCGATGACAGGAAACTTTAGTAACTACAGCGGAACGCTCGATGCATCAGCCAGTAATTACTCTGTCACGCTCTCTGGAAGCTGGATGAACGTGGGAGGATTCACGGCGAGAAGTGGAACCGTGGAGATGGATGGAGCGAATCAGACGATCAGCGGAAGCACAGTGTTCAGTGCATTCACGAAGACCGTGAGCACGGCGAGGACTTTGTTTACCGATTACACATCACGGCAATCGTTCTCTGGAGCGTTGACGCTCCGAGGAACAGCTGGGAATCTGCTGAGTATCAGGAGTACGAGGAGTGGTTCAGGAGCAAGGTTACTCCTCGATGGAGACAGCGGAACACAGACGATCGATTACCTCGATGTGAAAGACAGCAATGCAACGGGTGGATCTGCACTTCTGTGTTACACGGCGAGTGAGGGATGTACGAATAGTGGGAATGATACGAACTGGACGTTTGCGAATACGTACTCCATCGCAGGAAAAGTCTTCACCGATGAAGGTGTCACTGGGATGGGTACGGCACGTAGAGTTTCTGTGAGCTTGAATGGAGCTACAGCAGTTGGCTCGGGGAATACGATTGCTGGTGGCCAGTACACCGCGACACTCACGGGAGCAACACTCACCGGTGGCACCATCATCAGCATGTACTTGGATGGTGCTTCAGAAAAAGCAGTGACCGTAACTCTG
>CAZLEW010000053.1:0-6961 GCA_964558635.1 uncultured Candidatus Peribacteria bacterium | reverse complement strand
CCTTCGCGCGACGTTCGATTTCATGACGAATATCGTCGTAGTGCGGGATCGTCCGCTCCTCCATCGTTGCTGCCGTGACTTTGCCCATCGGGTATTCAAAAATATTCTGCATCATCTCGAATTGCCACATGCGATGTGCAAATGCGGTAAGAAGCGACACAGCAAGAAGAATACTGACAAGAGAGCGTGTGACCGTCGATGGGGCATACACGACGAGAGCCTCTATCACGAGGACCAGCCCGAGGAACATGCCGACGCCATACCAAACGATACCATTCGCGAGGAACACCCACTGCACTACCATGAAGAGCGTCGCACCTAACAGCATCTGCAACCATCGCGCTTTACGAGACCAGAAGAACGGAACAAGGAAGAGCAACGGAACAAGGAGGAGGCCAGGGATGAGTGTTACATAATAGCCGAATGTATCGGTATTCATCACTGCGCGCCACGGCAAACCTGCATAGTGGCCAATACCCTGATAATCTCCCCAGTAACGGTCGAGCTCTTCGGCTTTCGATGTGGAGACACATGCGGCATTCGACGGATCGACCTGCAATGCGGGCGGGAGAGTCTTTACAACGCCTGTGTCGCGCGCGGGGATGCTCCCATCCATAATAATGGACGGAGCAAGAGTATTGGCAAAGGACAATTCAAGATGAAGCGGCAAACGACCATAAGACGCATTATTCGCAGCAATCCACGGAAATATTGCGACGACAAACCCTATACCAAAGAGGCCTACCTGCATCGCAAGCGGCCGAAGTACTGAAGATCTCGAACGAAGCGCATACGCAAAGAGTGCAATACCAATCAGAACGAAGAGAAGAAAGATCCACGACACCGAAAGGAATGTTGGATCACCGAATATTTTTGTGGACACTTCTGTCATGCGCAAAATCCCCTGCTTCACGAAGAGCGCGCATGCCAATGAAACGGCAGCGAAAAATCCCGCCCACCCCAATCTGACTCCAAACAGAATACAACCAATACTCATTGTCACCATGATCGCCGTCGGCTTCAACCCAAATGCAAACCCACCCAAGAGCCCCGAAAGACCAAGAAGAAGTGCGACAGACACAGGATCGACTGGCGAATCATCGTCATCATTATCACCAGGTGGGCACACGGCCAATAACGCTATCAGGAGCGACAGCGACCCAATAGCAAATACCGCATTATCAACCTTCATATCGGCAAATGAAAAGTGCCCTACCATCGGAAGCGCGTAGTACAGCAGCGCAGAAAGTACCCCCCTCCCCTCGCCCATGTAGGAGCGCCCAAAGAGGATCACGCTCAAGACTGCGAGGAGCCCCGCACTCCAGTTGATGAGCATCGAAAGCGTTGCACCAAAAATACTATCGTACCCAAAGAGGAGGAACCCGATGGATGTGATGTACTCCCAACTAAAGGACGACAGTGTTGGGATGAACGCCCCATAACTTACAAGCAGACGTGGCTGATTTAAGTAACGACCAAGGTCATCCCACCCGATGGGAAACGGACGAACGACGTTCACAAAATTAAGAGCGAGATATGTGAGCAGTAACCACCCTACAATCAACCGTGGACTCCAGGGTTGAAGATCGATTTCCCACCGCTCAGACCAGAGAAATCGCACCCAATAACGACTGTGCACAAACCCCACAATCGGAAGCAAAACGACGAGAAGCCAGCCCGTCGTGGCAGTATAGATTCCTGCCAGGGCGATTACCCACAGGAGTACAATCAGAAGACACGAGCCGAGCCCTGCACTGATGACCCCCTCCGCCAGTGGCGTAAACCCTTTCAGACGTAACCCATGCAGTGCCGCACGACCAAGTACGAGTACGTTCAAAATAAGAAGTAAGAGTATCACAATCTGCGATACGACGCGTGTAACGAAACTGAATTGAATACAATGGAATCGATACGTAAATGCAGCCGCGCCACTCAACGTCGCTTCCATCGGTGCGAGACACCCGCGCGTTTGTAACTCTTGAAAATTTTCTTGCAGATGAGCCAAACCTTGCGGGCTCACGCTGGGGTACACGCTCGCCGTGGGCTCGATCACAACATTCATCGGCAGGCCGCCGCTCGATGAGTACGAAATACTCGTAAGCATCGCCCACGCTGAAAGCACGAACAGCCCAAGAAGAATCAACGGCGAAAGCGTCGCACGGATACGCCACTCCTCCGAACGGAAGAACGTACGAAGAGCGATCATCCCAAGAAGGATAAGACTGAGGACAGCATACGTTGAAAACGGCAACATTTTTTTGAGTGTCGAGAAGAATGTTGCAGGAAGTGTTGCGAGCCCATTGCAAATTGCTCCGCGCCCCTGACAAGCGGAAGTGACAAACGCCTTACCGGCATCATCGAGCATCGCCGATTGATGCACTGGCACCGCGTAATAGACGATGGTCGTATATCCGCCCCAGAGAATGAGCCCAACAAGGAACAGCAGTCCGAGGATTCGTTGTGTAGATTGTTGCATGGAGAAGGGAATGATTGGCACCGAATTGTAGCCCGTTCAGGGTAGCTTGCCTACTAAGAATAGGCTTATACTGCTGCCTCAATGGCTCTCGACACATCGATCCGACGGCACTTCCCATTCTGCGCGGCGCACCCTGAAATCGCCTACCTCGACTCTGCCGCAACCACGCAACAACCACTTGTCGCAATCGATGCCGTGCACGCGGCAGCAACGCGCGGCATCGGCGGCGTCCATCGGGGGTTACATCCTCTTGCGGATGCATCGACCTCCGCGTTCGAACATGCCCGAAAGACATGTGCGACGTTTCTCGGTGCGGCTCACGTCGACGAAATCATCTTCACGAGCGGTACGACCATGGGGCTCAACATCGTCGCGCATGCACTCGGCACACGCTTTGGCGAGGATGATGCCATTGCCGTCACCGTGCTTGATCACCATAGCAATCTCACGCCATGGCTCGCACTGCGCGAGCAGCGCGGTGTCGATCTTCGGTGGATCGGTATCGATCAGTATGGAACGCTCAAAGACGATGACATCGATCGAGTATTCCGTGACGGACGTATACGAATACTCGCCATCACAGGACAGAGCAACGTCCTCGGTGTGCGACCGGATCTTCCAAAACTTATCTCGATTGCTCGCGCCCACAAAGCTCTCGTCTGCGTCGATGCCGCGCAATATGCAGCACATGCACCCATCAACGTGCAGGAATTAGAGTGCGATTTCCTCGCTTTTTCAGGCCACAAACTCTACGGACCAACGGGAATCGGCGTTCTCTACGGAAAGCGCAATCTCCTTGCGACCATGCAGCCGTTCATCACCGGCGGAGGGATGGTTCGTCGCGTGAATGAAGATGGATTCACCCCCGCAGATGCCCCCGCACGCTTCGAAGCAGGCACCCCGAATCTCCTTGGAGCAATCGGCCTTGCGGCGGCACTCGAATGGCAACAGCAATACTCATGGGAGGATCGCATCGAGCATGAGCGTTCACTACTTAAACTCCTCCTCCACGAACTGCGATCCGTCGACGGCGTTCACATCCTCGGCCCAGCCGATCAGTCCGTCAGCGGCTGTGTGAGCTTCACGATCGACAACCTCCACCCGCACGACATGGCAGAACTTCTCGGATCGAAGAATGCCTGCGTCCGCGCGGGGCATCACTGTGCTGAACCGCTTCACACAGCGCTTGGCATCGCTGCGTCTGTACGTGCGTCGGTTGGTCTCTACACGAACCGCGACGATATCCTCGCACTTGCCCCCGCGATCCGTGCAGCCCAGACACTGCTGAACCGTTAATTCTCTTTCTTCCATGGATCTCTACGCCGATCAAATCCTCGACCATTACAAGCACCCACGAAACACAGGGGTACTTCCAAATGCAACAATCAGCCACGAGGAAGTGAACATCAGCTGTGGGGATCGCGTACGTATCGATCTCCTCATACACGAGGACACCCTCACACAACTCGCCTGGACTGGCTCAGGGTGCGCAATCAGCCAGGCCGCACAATCGCTCCTCTCGGACCATATCCAAGGGAAAACCACGGCAGAACTCCTCGCACTATCACGACCTGATGTGATTGCCCTCCTAGGGGTCCCCATCAGTGAACGACGGCTAAAATGTGCCCTCCTCAGTCTCCATACACTGCAAAACGCCCTCCGGCTCCACCACGCACTCCCCGCACAATCGTGGGCAGAAACGGTGGCAGATACCCCCTTAGCCTAGTACACTCCGCCCGCTCCTTCTCTTCACGCACCAATACGCCGTCGTAGCTTCCGCCTACGCCCTTCGGGACTTCCGCCTTCGCCTCTAGGCTACGGTGGACAGGTCGGCGGACAGGCAGTGTCAAACGCTTAAGCCGTCCTAGCTCAGTGCTTGCGAGCGCTTGCGCGAGCAATAGAAGAAAATACTCTTGATCGATTCAGTATCATTACAGCCGATCGTTTCGTTCTCCAGCCGTCCTAGCTCAGTGGTAGAGCACGTCCATGGTAAGGACGGGGTCACGGGTTCAATCCCCGTGGACGGCTCCATTCGGCTCCGTTCTGTCTATGAACAGAACTTCGCCGCAACAAGTCCTCTTGCAAAACAAACGTCGCACCCTTGTAAAAAACAGCAGCCATTGGTATGTAGTACAAGTATTTTTTTCTTTCAGCTATGCCTACCATTTCTTCCTTAAAAGCCCGCCAGATCCTCGACTCGCGCGGGAACCCTACAGTCGAAGTCGACTGCGCTTTGAGCGACGGCTCGTTTGGCCGTGCGGCCGTTCCATCAGGTGCCTCGACAGGAACACATGAAGCCCTGGAACTCCGCGATGGTGATAAAAAGAACTACCTCGGGAAATCCGTCCTCAAAGCCGTGTCGAATGTGAATACGACGATCGCACAGGCAATCATCGGCAAAGATACCGCCGACCAACGTGCGATCGACATGGCGATGGTCGCGCTCGACGGTACGGCGAACAAAGCAACACTCGGCGCCAACGCTATTCTTGGTGTTTCGATGGCCGTCTCCCGCGCACGCGCCGTCAGCGAATCACTCCCATTGTATGCATCACTCGCCAAGCAATTCGCTGTCGCAGACACGACGTTATTGCCAACGCCGCTCATGAACGTCATCAATGGCGGTGCCCATGCCGATAGCGGCCTCTCGTTCCAAGAGTGCATGATCGTCCCCACGGGTTTCTCACGATTTTCGGATGCACTCCGTGCGGGCGCCGAAACATTCCACGCACTCAAGGCAATCCTCAAAGAAGGCGGCCATGTCACAGCCGTCGGCGACGAAGGCGGATTTGCCCCGCACCTCACAAGTAGTGACGATGCATTCGCAACACTGACGAAAGCAATCGAAAAAGCAGGGTACACAGGAAAGATGAAGTTTGCGATTGATGCCGCTGCGTCTGAATTCTACAAAGACGGTGCGTACCACATCGATGGAAAGGTCTTGAGCTCAGAAGAGCTCACAGCCTACTACGAAGCACTCTGTGCCAAGTACCCCATCGTCTCGATCGAAGACAGCCACGCCGAAAGCGACTGGGATGGCTTCCGATCCATGGTTGAAAAACTCGGATCGACAATCCAAATTGTCGGCGACGACCTTCTTGTCACGAACGTCGAATTCATTCGTAAGGCAATCGACACAAAGGCGGCGAATTCTGTCCTCATTAAATTAAACCAAATTGGTTCGGTGTCCGAAACGGCCGACGCCGTCCAGATGGCGCAGAAAGCCGGTTGGACTGCAATCTCCAGTCATCGCAGTGGCGAAACGGAAGACACCTTCATCGCGCACCTTGCGGTGGGCCTTGGGACGGGGCAGATCAAAACTGGTTCCCTCTCCCGCACGGACCGCATCTGCAAGTACAACGAACTCCTTCGTATCGAAGAGGAACTTGGTGCACGTGCACGCTACGAAAGCCCGTTCAAAGCGTAATCACAGACAGAAGAAAAACGCCGCCCCCTTCTCTGTGGGGCGGCGTTTTTAGTGGATTATGTCGCATCACGACATTGGTTCACCATCAATTGTCCGTGTATGATAAGCCACATTATGCAAGATGTTCAGCAGCTATTTGTGCAGGTTGAAGCAGTGCCGCAATTGCGCGCCGATCTTGAACAGAGCGGTTTCAAGCTGTATGTCATCGACGCTCCAAAGAATGCAAAAGAGTTCATTTCGCTCGTTGGAGGGATTTTTCCGCTTAATCCCCCCTTGAGCAAGAAATCCATTCATTGGGACGCTTTTGCAGACTCCTTGGGCGGTGGGCTCATAGATTGTTCCGACAGCAAGATTGCCTTGATTATCAACGATGCAACCGCGTTTCGTGATGCGAACGAGTTACGGCTCTCCATGCCAGAGTTCGAAATTGCGATGCATTGTCTACTGAAGGAATCAAAACTGGCGACAGATGAAAAACAGCGACTAGGTCAGCGCGATGCATGCATTCGAGTGGTTGTTGGAATTGACGAACGACGCGACTCTGACAAATAGATCGAATGAAACATGGACATACGCCAGTTCATATATTGAGCGAATCATCTCACAACACGAGAGAAAAAATCTGAATCACAAGACGGCTAATACCACCCACCCATGCACTGAGGATAGGAATATTGAACAACGATTCAGCAAGGATGATCGCAAGGAGGATCCACGGACCATATCGCAACACCTCGTCGTAGCGCTCTCGCATGTTCCACGGAATGAACATCCGCAGAATATTGCTGCCGTCGAGCGGCGGAATTGGAAGAAGGTTAAATGCCATCAGCGCCACATTCACCCGAAGTGACGCAATGAGGAATGACGATGCAATACTCCGTATCGCCTCGAAGGACGAAAGCCCCGATCCAGCTGTGATAGATGTAAGATCAATCGGAAAGAGAACCATGAGGGCTGCGACAACAAACGCGAGCACGAGATTACTCAGAGGGCCTGCCGCCGCGACCAATGCATTGTCACGTACAGGATGACGAAAATTACGCGGATCCACAGGTACG
>CAZLEW010000052.1:0-7026 GCA_964558635.1 uncultured Candidatus Peribacteria bacterium | reverse complement strand
ACAATGCCGATGCCGGCGAGATCATTAACCGTCTCGGCAAGTTTGTGGGTCATACATTCACGGTGAAGATCGTCACGATGGATGAAGAAGCGGGCAAGATCGTCGTCTCTGAGCGTGAAGCGATGAGCGAAGAGCGTGCAAAGGCCCTTGAAGGATTGAAGATCGGCGAAGTGAGGGAAGGCCTCGTCTCCGGTCTTGTGAAGTTCGGTCTCTTCGTCACATTCGACGGCCTCGAAGGTCTCGTGCACATCTCCGAGATCGCCTGGGGTCACGTGAAAAACCCATCCGAGTACGCCAAAATGGGTGATCGCGTCACGGTGAAGGTTATTGGCATCGATAGCGATAAACTCTCGCTCTCGATCAAGCAGATGACAAAGGACCCGTGGGAGGAGGTTGCCCAGCGCTACCCCGTAGGAAAGAAAGTATCGGGCAGTATCGTCCGCTTCGCCGATTACGGCGCATTCGTCCGCCTCGAGAAAGACATCAACGGCCTCGTGCACCTCTCGGAAGTCGCTCACCACAAAGTAGCAGATCCATCCGAGGTCCTCACGATCGGCCAGAAAATCGAAGCACAGGTCATTAATATCGACGTCGACGAGCGCCGTATTGGCCTCTCGATCAAAGCGCTCCAGCCGATCGACGAAGCGACACTCAAGCGCATTCAAGCGGAACAGGCGCTGGAAGAGGCGAAGAAATCAGACGCCGCTGATGAGCCAAAGGCTACTGAGGAAGAAGGTGAAGCTGTAAAGAAGCCGAAGACAAAGAAGAAAGCAGCCGAAGAAACGACGGAAGCCTAAACACTCGCACTTCCTGAAAGACGCCCTGGCCAACCGGGGCGTTTTTCGTAACTATGCACCCATGCCCAAGGCGATCATCTTCGACTTCGACGGCGTGCTGGTCGATAGCGAGCGGTATTGGAAGACGATTGGGCCAACGATCATTGCCCAACTCTGTCTCCCTTCGTGGTCCGCACACGACCAACAACGAATGGTCGGACACGGTATGGAAGGTACTCACGCGATCCTCACGAGAGAGCACAACGTGACAATGAGCCTGCAGGAGTATGAAACGCTCGTACTGAACGCCGCACGATCGATCTACGAAATCCACACCCAACCGATGCCCGGGGCAATCGATTGCCTGCGAAGACTCTCGGACCAGGCGATCACACTCGCCGTCGCTTCGTCCAACAAGCGAGAAATGATCGATGCAGCGATGACACGCCTAGCCCTGAGTAGATACTTCAGCAGCACGTGCTCTGGCGACGATGTCCCCGGCAAAGCAAAACCCCACCCCGATGTCTACCTCCTCGCAGCAGAAAAATTAGGACGCCAACCTGCAGACTGCATCGCAGTTGAAGATTCACCGATTGGCATCGTTGCAGCGAAAGCCGCAGGAATGCACTGCATCGCACTGCACACCGACGATAATACGAAGCAAGATCTCTCGGCCGCCGATACGCACGTGGAAGGGTTTCCTGAACTCACGGACGAACTCCTCGCATCGATCCTACGCTGAGGCCTGCCCGCCGGGAGGCAGAGCCTGCGAACTGAGGAAATGAAGATGGATGTACGGCACTTCTTGACCACCGTTTTTTCCCACATGGAACGTAAGCTTATAACCGTCGATCCCCTTCTCTGCGGCGAAGCGCTGCGCCGCGAGGATGAGCATTCCTGGGATGTGCGCAGTCGCGGTTGTGACATGGGCGACGGATTCAAGGTACGTCTTTGGAAGAAATAGCAGGTGTGTCGTTGCTTGAGGATGGATATCACGGATGACAAGTACGTCCTGATCCTCGTACTCAATGGTTGCTGGTACGTCACGATCGATGATTTTATGAAAGATGGTGCGCTCCATTGCTCCATTCTACCCCCTTCAAATGTTTTCAGCGAAGCAAATCAATGACGAGGTGTCACCCCGCATGCCCGCAGCAACCTTCGATAGACTGCGCGCAATGTACCAGCGAATCGATCACCGACGATCATAATCAGGACCAATTCAATCATGCGAACAGCAAATACAAACAAGAACCGTACGTATCTAGCGCAGAACATCACCGCAGAACGCATGTACAAGAACATGATTGCGACCAAAGAAGCTTCAGTCCTCTTGAGGATGACATCACCACTGCCACGCAAGGCAATACCACTCCAATTCAAATCCCTAGGTGAAAGAAAAGCGAGAACCCTCTCTGTACCTTGAAGTACTAGTTCAGTGTGACCACCCCTTGTACGCGTATGCCAAAAGCAAGCACGAGGGAGATGAGGGACAATTGTGCCATCTAGCTTTAATAGAACGAGAGAACAACGGCCATGTGCGGTGAAGTCGTATACACCCACAATCTGCTGCTGTAATTGGATAGTATCCTCACACCAGAAACGTCCATCCCATCGGGAGCGTAACTCTTTCAAGGCCGCAACGAAGAGACGTCGCACGTGCGCGCTGGCTATATATGTTCCGAGGGAATAGCTTCGCAATGAAGGCTTCATGAACCACCGATGATAAAACATCGGATGACCGGCCATATCATGTTGAATAACCCCAAGCAGCGTGGATCGTGGGGCAGGAGCGATTGCATACGGCAGGTGCATAGCATGCCACACCAATTTATATGTGTCTTTATCACCGTAAACGATAGTAAACCAGTAATCACTCTCTTCGTTCATCCACCATGTTACCTGCAACGGTGCCCAACACTGTCGCTTGTTGATGAGTATCTGCCCTGATTCAAATGACGGGCCACTTTGCGGGGGTAATCCGCACGCCGCCCAAGCATACTCATCTGGCGGCTTAGCACCGTACGACGGATCAGGCCAAAACATGACGCCGTTCGACAAATACTCAGAGTCATCAAATAGCGGCCGAGGATCCTGGAGGGCAATGTTGTCGGCATCAAGAAAAAGGACCTCTTCGAAGGATGAATGAAGCATCGAATAACACTTCATTTCAAACAACGCGAAACGGCGCTGCAGTGCATGCTCAGGAGACAAATTCTTCATAGGATTGTCGTTCAATACCTTCTGGATATCGACACACTCCACGCCGATTTCCGAGAACAGAGCACGCGTCTTGCCATCGAATTCCCCTTCTCCAAAGAACCAAAGCTGCATCGGCAGATCTACCTTCATCGCGCGCAGAATGGAGAACGATGCCCAGGCACCCGCCAAATACGACACTCCACCCGCTACCGTAACGATTCCACGACCGCGAAAACGACCCTCTGGATAGTGAGAAGAATGTTCAATCGTGTCGTACAATGCCTTCTTGTACTGCTCACGCTCTTCAATAGTGTGAATGAGGGATGTCACCGTACGCTAAGGATAGCACAAAAAGTTGCACTCAAGGATGTATTACTCTTTCGAAGGACATTGACTATGGTACTATCCACGCAATGATCACTGGGGCTGCGAAACGATTGGATGCACATCGTCTTCTTGCGTTGGATGGCTTGCGAGGCGTTCTTATTATGTATGTAATGGTGATTCATAGTACTGCGTTTGCACCAGTTCCATGGTTGAAAGTATTGTTCTTTGACGGATTTCTTCCGGTTGACCTATTTTTTGCGTTATCTGGATTTGTCCTCATGTATTCATTCTTCACGCATGGCGGTGGTTATGATGGTTGGGTCGTTGCGTATTTTCAACGTCGTACTAAACGTTTGACCATTCCGTATTTTGGAGCATTGGCCATCTCTCTTCTCGTATTGAAACTGACACCATTTCATCTGCGATTCGGCGAGAGAATACTGCACGACCAAGGTACCGTGGAAGCAGTCATCGTTCATGTGCTTATGCTTCAAAACGTGTTCTCTGCGTATGTGGATACAATCAATACAAGCTTGTGGTTTGTGGCGATGGAAATGCAGCTATCGTTGATATTTCCGGTCATCGTCTATGTGTGGCGACGTTGTGGCGTGCTGCCATTATTCGTGATCGTATGTGGAATTACTGCACTGTGTCTCTATTTCTTTCAAGAGGGTTCGTATTTCTTCAAAGTTCAGTACCTTCTGCTGTTCATTGTCGGCATGGTCATGGCACATCTGCTCCTACAGAAGACCATTCTTCCTGTTGTGAGGCACAGATGGTGGATCATCCTGGTTGCAGGTCTTGCATCATTGGCTGTACTTCTCATGGTATCGAATGTAGTGGAACTCTCCCACAGAGTGACTGTCGTACTTGCGGATCTTAGTGCAGTGTTTGTAGCGATAGGATTACTGATGGCCTGCGTTTCTGATTCTCGAAACGTCGTGCGATGGTGCTTAGAATCTCGCCCTATTATCTGGCTCGGAAGCATTTCATACGCCGCTTACTTGCTCCATTTTAGTGTATTCATCGTACTGGATTACTATGTGCTCTTGCCCATCAGCCATGAGAACGGGTTCCGATTCCTTGCACTCACACTGATCGGCATTCCTCTTTCGCTACTTCTGACGATGCCGTTTCATCTGATGTTCAAATCTCGTTAAACTATGATTGAGTCCCTGGCCCTCTTCCGCCAGACTCGAGACGCACATGTTGCTGCAGAAATTTTTCCACTCTTACGGCATCACGTACCTCGGGACAGCCGCTTCTGTCGTGCTGATGGCCGCGTTTTACGTTGTCTCGCTCAGGGTCGATACCGTTGCATTTGGTACGCTGCAATCGATCATGGCGTGCATGTTCCTCCTCTATGCCGGGCGAAGCGCAGCGGCTGGCTACATCGTCATGCATGCAGAAGGGAACGAAGCAGCGCTCGGGGCAATCGTACGGCATGGCGTACGTCTGACACTTCTTACGGCGTTGCTCTTGATGGGGCTTTGTATGACTGCCGCTCCGTTCCTACGATCATTCCTCCATGTCGAATCATCATTTCCGTTTGTCCTCATTGGCGTCGCGGCCATTCCTGGGCTTCTCGCAGGGATGAATGAAGGCATCTTCAATGTCCAAAAACGCTTTGGCACACTTGCGATCAGTTCATTCGTGCTTCATGGGGCAAACGTCACTATGGCTGTCATCCTCCTCAAGGATGGCCTGCAGGTAAACGACCCCGGATGGATCATCCTTGGTAGTCAATGCATCAGCTGTCTCAACGCCGTCTTCATCCGATGGAAGACACTCCGCACATCAACAACAATCTTCCTCCCCACACGATCATCACTCTACGAAGTTGGCGAGTTACTCTTAGCGTCACTCCTCCTTGGTATATCGATACGACTCGATATCTTCTGGGCGAAGCATACGCTCTCGAGTGTTGATGCTGGTTCGTATGCGATCGCTGCATCCATCGCCATTGTCCTCTACCTCGTGAGTTCTGGTGTTGCGCGTGTAGCTGGGGTTTCTCTGCGTTTCAATACAGGCAAAGGCGTCATTGCGACGTCGTACGCACTCATTGTTGCCGTTTCCACCACACTGGCGATCGGTTTCGCCGCACTCGGTGAACCAATGCTCCATATGCTGACAGGTAAAGTCATCAACATTGATTGGGCGATCCTCTTGCCACTGTTCCTTGCTGTGACGTTCTATTCCCTCATCACCTTCGATTTCACATGCCTCAATATTGTGACGAAACGGGTCCACATTGGTATCGGCGTGCTCCTTGTGCTCGTGCAGGGGGCATCGCTCTTCTTTATGGGGAACGATGGTTCATCCATTGCGTGGGCACAATGTGCGACGATGGCCGCCCTTTCTCTGCTCTTCACGGTTCTTCTTCTTCGTGCAATGCAAGCTCTCCGCACCATGCCACAGTCACACCCCGCCGAACTCCACCTGTCGCATCGAGTATAAAAGAGCGAGAAACATTGATTTTTAGCCGAAAAAGGAGGATAATAGTGTGGTGAAACAGTCACATCCAGAGAAGGGTGTAGCCCCTCTGCCAAGCTCATTGGATCACGGACAATCCGTGCTTCAACCAAGCAAAGCGGAAGGTCTTGCGATGCTCGTCGCTGAAATTAATGAACTTCCGAATGAAGGATTGGCAGAAGATCGCAGTGGCGACTGGACCGGTGGAACGACGTCAGTCGCAACGACAGGCGATTCAACGGGGCAAGCTTCTGCACGAAGCCAGGCAATCGCGAATCTCCCTACTCCAACGATCATGCAGAAGCAGCTTGAGGCTCATATCCGTGCCGAGGTGAAGCTTCTTCGCTCGCAAACACGTCTCATCATCCGCTCACGCAAACCAGGCTCCGCCTATGCCCTCGCACAGCTCTACGCAAAAATCCGCCATTTGAACGCACTCCTGGCAGACCTGCTTGATGCATCATACGACGTGCTCAAGAGGCTCTTTGTGAAAGTCTTCATTGATAGACAGGCGATTGGGTGAGATCATGTGTCATGCCGAGTGATCCTGCCGATGCAGGATCGTACCGAGGCATGACACGATCCTTTATTCAACATCGATCGCTTTCGCGTGCTCCGTACGCTTTTTCTTTCCCGTTTTATCGAGACCCTCGATATACTCCAATACCCACTCTAAAATAGTGTCGGTCATAGTGAGTGGCTTCATGATGATGGCTTCCACTTGCTCTGAAACTTCTCCTACTCGGCGCATGATCTTTCGCAGATCCACAACGATGAACAGTACATGATAGAGCACAATTAAGAGCATCACGGCCACTGCGATAAAGAGACCTGTAAGAATGTCATCAGCTGCAAGCATCATATAGTACTGTACGCTACTGATACTCCGCCCTATGCGCAATCTTCTCGCACACTTCGGCACGCTCAGTGCAAGCCATATTTGGCACCTGCCCCGCAGCACATTCATCCTGCTCATTCGCGCGTACCAAGCGACGCTTTCACCAGACCACGGCCCGCTGAGACACCTCTACAGCTACGGTTACTGCCGCCATTCCCCCACGTGTTCACAGTACGCAATCGACATTCTGCAGCGTCGCGGAGCGTTCATCGGTTCGATCATGGCGCTCAAGCGCGTGCTGACGTGTAATCCGTGGCACACACCAAGCGATGAAAAGGTGCTGCAGACTCTCGAAGAGCACTTCCGAAAGAAACCCTGATCGAGTAGGATCTCCCTGCTCTTTGAACGTAT
>CAZLEW010000051.1:3072-7051 GCA_964558635.1 uncultured Candidatus Peribacteria bacterium | reverse complement strand
TGATAATCTGAAGCTGAATGTCATCATGCTCCTCATGCCTGTCGAAGCTATTCGGCAGTGGCAGGTGCAAGGGGTATGAGCAATGTAAGACCTTTTGCATTCGTGCTCATCCATCCGTAGCATGGTCGCCATGAAAGAATTTTTCTTGGTCCTCGCCGATTACTATGCAACGTCTACGACGGTTGCGTTATTTTCCATCAGTCTCTTTCTTCTTTTTGTCAGTCTGATCGGATTAGCGTGGGTACGTGCTATTAAAGTAACATTTCTCGATAGCGTGCCATTAAATAGCGTTGAGCTTGAACATCCTCATGTGCCTTCCGTTCACTTTATACGGGCTCAGTGCGTTTGGTTTTTGTTGTTACTGGGGGCAGTTGCTGTCTTAAGGCTTCGTCTCGATATCCCCCAGATTTTTATCATGCAGATGGGCCCGCTTATTCTTCTTTTATCCGTTATCCTCATAGGAGAACTTTGGTTTTGGTCAGAGCGAGCATACGGAATGGCGTTGAGCCTCGGATCATGCGCGGGGGTCGCACTCGCGGCATTGTTTGGTCATACAACAAGTTCAGATCTTCTCTTATCGCTGTTCCTCTGTGGTGCAGCAATGCTACCGTTTTTTCAGCGTCAACAGCGCGTCATTTTGCAACATCCTTGGCCGTGGATTGCACATATAGCGCTTGTGTGTAGTGCAGCATTATGGTGTGCGTTGCTTCTGCTCAGTTGAGGTTCTCTGTAATTTTCGCCCTGTTCTCGATTGATTTTAAGGAAATTGTGCTATCCTCACCGCTCGCTCACGTTCTCTATGTCTGTAACAAAGATGAATCGCCGGCCAGGATACACACTTCTCGAGGTCTTACTCGTTGTGGGTATTGTCGGTGTCATCGCATCGATGTTTATCGTTGCAATTAGCCCCTCACGACAGTTGCGCGATGCAGAGAATGTGAAGAGAAAAGTCATGATTCGCGAACAGGAGCAGGCGATCATGCAGTATGTATACCTCGAGGAGGGGAATCCTGTATCGGGATTGAATGCCAACGATGAGAGCAACGCAAAACCGATCTGTCGATGGGGTGTGTCAGATGCGTCCTGTGCCAGCATCGATGCTCTCGTGCCAGAATATCTTATCGATATCCCCGTTGATACACTTGAGACCGATCCAATACTGACGGGATATCGTGTCTACCAGGGCTTGAATTTACGTCCAACAATTTGCTCGGATTATCTTCCTGTTGATCTCGATCTTCGTTGCAGTGGTAGTACGTACGATCCAGATGGTTCTGGAGGAGGGAATAGCGACGGTGGAACCACCGATGGTGGAACCAATGGAGGGGACGGTGCTCTTCCTCCCTCTGTTCTTTCATTGCTGCCACCTGATGATGGATCAGATGTATCAACTCAAATAAATTTGACGATTCAATTTTCGGAGCCGGTCAATCCTGTTGTAGGAAAGGTGACTATTAAGAGGGTGAGTAATGATGAAATTTTTGAAGAGATTGATGTGGCATCTGTTCGTGTAACAGGCGGTGGGACAGATACAATTGTTATTGACCCTGTTGGCACACTTGCAGCAGGTACTCCGTACTATGTCTTGATTGATGCCACCGCCTTTGATGATTTTGACGGAAATGGATTCCCTGGCTTTGATCTGAATGGTGATTGGCGATTCGTGACGGATGGGGCATCGTGTTTCCTTGCAGGAACGCCGATTCGCCTCATCGATGGCTCAGAGAAGCCGATTGAAATGCTTGTGCCGTCCGATATTCTCTTGGGTTACGACGGTAGCGATTGGACACCAAACGTCGTTGAGAAGGTGATGACGCCGCGCGGCGTGGAGGGATACTACGCGTTGACGGTCGATGGTCACGTGCTATCGGTTACGTCGGAACACCCATTCTACGTCGGAAATGGAGAGTTTAAGGTTGTTCGTGCATTGCAGGCGGGTGACACACTCTACATGTACCGTGACGGTGTTTTGGTACCACGCCGCCTCGAGGATAAGACGTTCATCAATGCGTCGACGGTTGTCTATAACGTGCAAACAGGTGGTTCACATACGTACATTGCAGATGGCGTCCTCGTACACAATAAAACGGTTGTTGGTGAGGCAGCGCATTGCACGAACGGTACCGATGACGATCTCGATGGGCAGATTGATTGTGCTGATACCGATTGCTTGCTCAATCCTGCGTGTAGCATTTGCACGATCAATGGTGTTTGCGGAGCAGGTGAAATATGTTGGAATGATTGCCCGACGGAGACGGGCGTGGCATGTATGGGAGACGGCGTTGATAATGATAGCGATGGGCCTATCGACTGCGCTGATTCAGACTGTTCCGGTGTTGCTATATGCGGTGGCACGGAGACCGTGTGCAATGACAACATTGATAATGATCTTGATGCACAGATTGACTGCGCAGATGCAAACTGCAGCGTTACACAAGTGTGTATGGGCGGTACAACAGGCGGAACCACAGGTGGTACGACTGGTGGTACGACAGGAGGAGGTTATGAAATGATTTGTACTGATGGAATCGACAACGATGTCGATGGTATGATTGATTGCGTCGATTCGAATTGTGAAAATATGCCAGACTGCACAGTAGGAGGTACGACAGGAGGAACCACAGGAGGAGGTTATGAAATGATTTGTAATGATACGATCGATAATGATGCTGATATGCTCATTGATTGTGGAGACACGGATTGTATGAGCATGCCAGATTGTACCGGAGGAACAACAGGTGGAACTGGCGGCGGAATCACGGAACTTATTTGTAATGACGGTATGGACAACGATGCCGATATGTCTATCGATTGTGCGGACATGGATTGCTACTTCTCTCCTTCATGTGCTCAATTCTAATGTTTCTGATTACTGAAACAGTCCTTTCTTGAGTAAGCAAAGATGAAGAGCAGAGTTTGGCGTTGTTGGTCTCTTACTCTACCCAGAGGAGCATGCTCTTGAGGTAATCGACTTCAGGGTGATTGATGCTCACCGGATGGTCGAACGCTTGACGGTGACGATGAAGAATACGAACGAAACGCTTTGCTTGGCGCGCAGCATGAAAGACGATTGTTTGGAACAGTGGAACATCGATTTGATAGCTGCATGAGCAGGTTAGTAGAAGGCCGCCCGTGCTTGGGAGGGTTTGCATCGCCATGCGGTTGAGATCGATGTAAGCCTTCTTCGCTTGTTCGATGTCGCTGCTGCGCTTCGCAAATGCTGGTGGGTCGAGGACAATAAAGTCATACCCGCGTGGTGGCGGTACGCGGCGGAGGAATGCGAATGCATCTTCGTCGTAGGTTGAAAATTTTCCAGATTCGATCCCATTGCGTTCGACGTTGCCGCGGGCAAGGGCAAGGGCAGCTGTGTCGTAGTCCACGGCATCGGCCGTGAGGGCGCCACCTGCGAGGGCGGCCGTTGAGAACCCCCCAACGTAGCTGCAGACATCGAGGACGGTGCGGTTCTTGGCGAGTGATTGCACGAGTCCGCGCATTTCGCGCTGGTCTAAAAATAGGCCGGTTTTTTGGCTTCCGGCGAGTTCGATGTGAAACTTCAGGCCGTTCTCCTCCACGGGGAGTGACGTGGCCCCGTCGCCACGGAGCCAGCCTTCACGCGCTTCAAGGCCTTCTTTCTTCCGTGCGGCGCTCGTCGATTTTTCGAAGATGCGGTTGGCGTCAGCGCATCCGAGGAGGGTATCGGCTACCCACTCACGGAGGAGATCCATCCCGAGTGTCGTGAACTGCACGACGAGCGTACGATCGTAGAGATCGACGATGAGCCCCGGGATGCCGTCGCCTTCCGCGTTGATGAGGCGCACGGCGTCGGTCTTGTCGGAAAGTCCCATGGCGCTGCGAAGCTTGATCGCGCTTTCGATATTTTTTTTCAGCGTGACCATCGGGTCCTCCTGTTCAAAGGAAATCACGCGCCCCGAAATGTACGCGCGGGTGTTCACCATCGCGTAACAGAGGAACTCGCCTT